>NZ_JBQEPG010000011.1:0-224774 GCF_052045635.1 Pseudomonas sp. 22189 | reverse complement strand
GCCCCAATCCCTCTAATCGCGATCTGTCTGAAACACCGCATGCGCGGGTAATACGACGGCTTCGCCGCCGAGCGGGAGCAAGCTCCCTCGCCACAGGGGAAGTGGGAGCTTTAGAGCCAGCAGGCGTCCCAAAGCGGGTAATCGCCAATCCGCTCCACCAATCCTGCTCGTAGCGGATTAGCAATGATGTAACGGGCGAGGGGTTTCAAGTCTTTACCATCACGGATGGCGCGGTCGTGATAGCCTGTTTGCCAAAACGCGCCTTTTCGGTTCAGGGCGCGATTAATCGACAATGTGCTGCGGGATTTCACCGCTTGCATCAGACGTTCAATATGCATTTCTTCCAGCTGGACCAACCAATGTAAGTGGTCAGGCATCACCACCCAGGCTATCGAATCGACCCATCGCTGGTCATGAGCTCGCCTGAGTTCCGCTATCAACAAACGCCCCATCTGCCAATCGCTGAATATTCTGCGGCGCTGATGCACCACAGTAGTTATGAGATAAGCACGTCCTAACTCCGAACAACGCCCTCGGCGGAGCCGATGTGAATTTGGGGGGTTACGCATTCCGTTGCGTCCTTTGCGAGTTCAATCCTTATTCACGCTAGTCGCAGCAATCAAGAATTGGGTCTGCGATGACTGTACGAAATTTCCGAAAATTTGCAGATGTCGCCTTCTGTGTGGCGAGGGAGCTTGCTCCCGCTGGACTGCGCAGCAGTCCCAATCCCTGTAGTCGCAATTTGTCTGAAGCACCGCGTGCGCGGTAATACGACGGCTTCGCCGCCGAGCGGGAGCAAGCTCCCTCGCCACAGGGGAATAGACAGCCAAGCACATCGAAACAGCTGTGCTAGAGCTATCACCTACGCAATACCACCAACACAGGGGCATGACGGTGCACCAATGCTGTGCAATACTCGCCGGCCTTTTTAGTGGGGAAAAATCCTACGGAGTCCAGGTAATGCCTCTCCGTAAACCGGCGGAATGCCGAGATTTCCCGCTGAATGTTGCGGTTTATAGAGTGAAAAGCCCTGTCACAAGCTTTTTATACTGCACGCCCCGCTGATCTTGCAGGTCGGGACCTGCGAGACGCGTTTGCCCACGAGGCCGGCGCGGTTTCGGGAAGTTCAGGCCTATCGGTCGACGCTTCGCCACTCGGCGGTCATATCCAATAACAAGACGAGGTTGTATCCCTATGCCAGTCGGCAATCACCTGCCCCATGGCGAGACCGCTCACGGCGGCCCGCTCAAACGCGAACTCGGTGAACGGCATATCCGCCTGATGGCGCTCGGCGCCTGTATCGGTGTCGGCCTGTTCCTGGGTTCGGCCAAGGCCATTGAAATGGCCGGTCCGGCGATCATGCTTTCCTACATTCTCGGCGGCCTGGCGATCCTGGTGATCATGCGCGCCCTCGGTGAAATGGCCGTGCACAATCCGGTGGCCGGCTCGTTCAGCCGCTACGCCCAGGACTACCTCGGCCCGCTGGCGGGCTTTCTCACTGGCTGGAACTACTGGTTCCTGTGGCTGGTGACCTGCGTCGCGGAAATCACCGCCGTCGCCGTGTACATGGGCATCTGGTTCCCCGATGTACCGCGCTGGATCTGGGCCCTGGCGGCGCTGATCAGCATGGGCTCGATCAACCTGATCGCGGTAAAGGCCTTCGGTGAATTCGAGTTCTGGTTCGCCCTGATCAAGATCGTCACCATCATCGCCATGGTCATCGGCGGCGTCGGCATCATTGCCTTCGGTTTCGGCAACGACGGCGTGGCGCTGGGGATTTCCAACCTGTGGGCCCATGGCGGTTTCATGCCCAACGGCGTGACCGGTGTGCTGATGTCCCTGCAAATGGTCATGTTCGCCTACCTCGGTGTCGAGATGATCGGCCTGACCGCCGGTGAAGCGAAGAATCCGCAGAAAACCATTCCCGATGCGATCGGCTCGGTATTCTGGCGCATTCTGCTGTTCTACGTGGGCGCGTTGTTCGTGATCCTGTCGATTTATCCGTGGAACGAAATCGGCACTCAAGGCAGCCCGTTCGTGATGACCTTCGAGCGTCTGGGCATCAAGACCGCTGCCGGCATCATCAACTTCGTGGTGATCACGGCGGCACTGTCGTCGTGCAACGGCGGCATCTTCAGCACCGGGCGCATGCTGTACAGCCTGGCGCAGAACGGTCAGGCCCCGGCCGGTTTCGCCAAGACCTCCAACGGCGTGCCACGCCGGGCACTGCTGCTGTCGATTTTCGCGCTGCTGATCGGTGTGCTGCTCAACTACCTGGTGCCGGAGAAAGTCTTCGTCTGGGTGACGTCGATTGCCACCTTCGGCGCGATCTGGACCTGGGTCATGATCCTGCTGGCGCAACTGAAATTCCGCAAAGGTTTGAGCGCCAGCGAACGTGCCGGCCTGAAATACAAGATGTGGCTGTACCCGGTCAGTTCTTACTTCGCGCTGGCGTTCCTGGTGCTGGTGGTCGGCCTGATGGCGTACTTCCCGGACACCCGCGTGGCACTGTACGTGGGGCCGGCGTTCCTGGTGCTGCTGACGGTGTTGTTCTACGTGTTCAAGTTGCAACCGAGCGGTGAAACGCAGGGCGCGGTGCGTTCGGCCACTTGATGTAGTCGATAGCAAAAGCAAAAGATCGCAGCCTGCGGCAGCTCCTACAGGGTTGATACATTTCCTGTGTAGGAGCTGCCGCAGGCTGCGATCTTTTGCCGTGTTACCGCCGGTCTGAAAGAGCGATACAAAGCGGCCGATCAGGCTCAAACCTGTATCTCTTTGCAATCCCGCGCGGCAGTAACCGAGGCGCAGACATGAGGGCGAGCGCATTTCTCGAGCGAGAGCTCAGTCAGCGGCAAGTCGTGCTGTTCTTCCTGCTTGCCACTGCGTTGTACGCCCTGCCGCTGCTCCTCGCCGACTTCCCCTACATTGACGACAACTGGCGTACGCTGGCCGCCGCGAATGCCTGGGCCGGGCAAGGCCGATTGTTTGCCGACTGGTTTTATCAGGCGCTGACGTTCACCGGGGCGGCACCGAACATCTATCCGTTACCCCTGTTGCTCGCGGTCGTGGCGATGAGTCTGGCGCTGACTCGGCTGACCGTTCACTACTTTGTCGAACCGACGCTGGCCTGTTGCCTGGTCGCGTTGCCGCTCTGGTACAACCCGTTTCTGCTGCAGAACCTGTCCTATCAATACGACGGCCCGATCATGGCCTTGAGCATGGTCGCGGTGATTTACGCCATCACGTTCGACGCTTCATCGCGGGTACAGCGCTGGCTGGTACCGGCGGCGTTGCTGGCGCTGGCGATCGGGCTGTATCAGATCAGCCTCAATGTGTTTCTCGGTCTGTGTGGTGTCGAGTTGATCAGGGCTGTTCAGCAGCAAACGCAGTGGCCGCAGATCTTGCGGATGCTGGGCTGGAAGCTCGCACAAGCGGGCCTCGGCATCCTGATCTATAGCGTCACGGCTTATCCGTTCATGGAGACGTTGCGAAGAACGGATCTGCTGAACCCGGACACCCACCCGCTGTTGCAGATCGGTATCAATTTCTCTCGGGTGCTGCAGAATGTTGCGCTGCTGTTTCACGGCGGCTACTCGTGGGTTTTCGCTGCACTGGTGTTGTGTGCATTCGCGGGCTGTCTGCGTCTGGTTCGGGGCCGCCAACGCCGTTGGCCAAGCCTGCTGCTGTGTTTGCTCACGCTGCTCGTTCTGGTCTGGCTGGTGCCCGGAATCACCCTGCTGTTTCGGGATTTCAATGAAGGCGCGCGGACCCTGATGGGCTTCGGCGTGTTACTGCTGGGGCTGTTCTATCTGGCGCACGTTGCGCTGGCGTCCGGGCACCGCCGATTGCCCTTGCTGCTGATCATTGCGCTGCTGGCGACACTCTCGCTGTCCTTCGCCTATGGCCGGGTGCTGAGCCTGCAGAAAACCTTTGCCAACAGCGCGCTGAACAGCCTGAGCCACGACATCGCCGCCCATCGTGAGCTGCGTGAAGCGAAACGGATTTACCTCTCGGTCAGCTACTCCGATCGCTGGCTGGCCAGTGCGGCCGGTTCATTCCAACAGCTGCCGGTGTTGCACTATCTGCTCAACGTCGACTACTTCATCCTCGCGGAAAATCTGCCGTCGGCAGGCATCACCAACGTGGTCGCCGAACGCGAACGGCGTAACGCCACGCGCGTTGGTTATCAGGGTTTTCCCGCGTTGGTGGACAGCCTGTATTACCGGATTTACCTGATTGGCGATTACGGTTTCATCGTCATGAAGGAACCGCCTCACGGCAGGTTGCTGCAGTGGTAACCCTGACCGTCCGTCGCAATCCACCCCGCACCTGTAATTTCTGACAGTAGACCACTCAAGCGCCTTGCCCTAGCTTCGAAAGTCAGCCGGACCAAGCCATGGCAAGGAACCGTAATGAAAGGATTTCCTGCGCTGACAGTGATTGGCATCGCTGATGCACTTATCCACTGGCAGATTTTTTTTGTTTTGTGCAGCGCCATCGGGTTGACCCAGGCAGCCAGTAACTTCGCCGCATTCTGCGTGGCGGCGGCGTTCTCGTTTTACGTGAATATGCTCTACACCTTCGACAGCAAGACGCCGGTATTCGGCTACTTGCTGTTTGTTGGTCTGATGGGGGGCGCGAGTTTCGGTATCGGCAGGATTGCCGATGCGCGTGACTGGAATGGTCTGCTGACGGTCACGGTGTTTACCGCACTGAACCTGGTGTTGGGGTACTGCTTTTTCCGGTTTGTGCTGTTCTGGAGAAAACAGACATGAAACCGTTGCTGACAACTTCTTTTTCTACCAAACCTCAGACATCCGTGATGATCGACCGGCTTGCGCTGATGGCGGTTTTGCTGCTCGCAATGTCCTTGCGTTTCTACGCTTTGGAACGCCCGTTTTTCTGGCTGGATGAGGCATTCAGCCTACGTCTTGGTTCCATGTCGGTTGACCAGATCTGGTACTACACAGGTCGTGATGTCCACCCTCCCTTTTATTATTACGTTTTGCATGTCTGGTTTTTGATATGGGGTGATAGTCCATACGCTGCGCGTGCACTGAGTGCCGTTGCGGGGAGTATGGCCGTTATTTGTAGCGTCTATGTTGTAGGAACTATAGCCGGGCCGAGAGCCGGTATTGTCTGTGGCCTACTCACTGCATTTTTGCCCATCGCTATTCGTTATAGTCAAGAAGCCAGAATGTACGCGCTCCTCTCATTTTTATTACTTGCATCCTTGCTGGCGCTGACAGCGTGGGTCACTAATCCAGATCGTAAAAAATATCTCTTTTGGTATGTTTTTTTCTCGGTACTGGCGATATATACGCATTATTTTGCTGCGTTGGCGATTGCATCAAGCTGGGTGTATCTGTTTTTTTTGAGTGTCAGAAGCACTCGTGGGCATAAATACGTCCTGCATCCTCTATGGTGGTGGGCAAATCTTTTTATTGCCATATCGTATGTTCCTTGGGCTTTTAGTCTTCTGCACCTGCTATCAACGGTTAATCTTATCGGCCAGAATGGCCTGTTCGCTTGGATAGCCCCCGTGTCCTATCAAACGATTCCGTCATTATTTTGGGCCTTTTTCACGCTGCAGAACGTGCACGTAAGTGATGTTCTGGGTTGTTGGCTATTGACGTTTTTAGTTCTGTCGCTGTCTTGGTTTGTTGTTTATCGGGATAAGAACCAATTTTCGCTTTCCATGCTGGTCGTATCGTACCTATGGACGCCAATGATTGTTGCTATGAGTATTTCATTCGTGGTTCCCATGATAACGATTCGCTATCTGGCCTTTTGCTCAATGGCGGTGCCGATGATAGTTGCTGTTGCAATAGCTTGTTCGAACTGGCGTTATATGGTGGCTGTTTTGGCTTTGATGTTGTTGGTAGAGGCTCCGGGTGTTTTGAGTGTTTATCAACAAATAGATGACTTGAATTATTCACGTTCTCCGCAGGATTTCCCAATGGAAAAGTTGGGTGGGAAGTTGAAAAGTTCCATTGCCTCGGGGGATAAGATAGTCGTTGAAGGAACACTCTGGTATTACTCCTTGGAGGCGTATGGTTTTTCTGATCGGCAACCGATGTTATTTGAGCGAAGCTGGGTACATGACAATGCCTCTCGCCCGACAGGCTTTGGTTTTCTTTCGTTACTCGATCCTGTACGTGATGAGGTTTTTTTGTTCAGCCTGAGCAAGCTTTCAAATGAATCACAAAGGGTTTGGTGGGTTAGCGGCCATTCGGGCTCAAACATGGATGAAAGTATCGAGTTTCCGAACAACTGGGTTCAGAAAGGTAGATGGGACTTCGGCAACCTTAATCTGCGGCTTTTCAATATATTCGCATCGTCAAATGAAAAGCGTCAGCCTTCAATTATGGCTGACGCTATTCAGTAATCTACGCAGCAGCCACTTCCTGCGCCTCAAAACTGTCCGCCCGCGCCATTTGCCACATCCGCGAATAAAACTCGCCATTCACTTCTCCGGTGAGCAATTCCCCCGGTTTCAGAAACACATGCAGCTGCGAGAACAGCTTGATCTCGGTCGCCGACATGCGCCGCACCAGGTGCTTGGCCGACAGTTGCGACGGATGTTCCAGCCCTGCAGCGGCAAGCATTTCCGCCAGGGCCTTGAGGGTATTGCGATGGAAGTTGTAGACGCGCTGGGCCTTGTCCGGGACGACGAGGGCGCGTTGACGCAGGGCGTCCTGGGTGGCGACGCCGGTCGGGCATTTGTTGGTGTGGCAGCTTTGCGACTGGATGCAGCCGATGGCGAACATGAAGCCGCGCGCGGAGTTGGCCCAGTCGGCGCCGATGGCCAGCACGCTGGCGATGTCGAACGCGCTGACGATCTTGCCGCTGGCGCCGAGCTTGATCTTGTCGCGCAGGTTCAGGCCGACCAGCGTGTTATGCACAAACAGCAGGCCTTCGCGCATCGGCACGCCGATGTGGTCGGTGAACTCCACCGGTGCGGCGCCGGTGCCGCCTTCCTTGCCGTCGACCACAATGAAGTCCGGCAGGATGCCGGTTTCCAGCATGGCCTTGGCGATGCCCATGAACTCCCACGGATGCCCGAGGCAGAACTTGAAACCCACAGGTTTGCCGCCGGACAGCTCACGCAGTTGCTGGATGAACTGCATCATTTCGATCGGCGTGGAAAACGCGCTGTGGCGAGACGGCGAGATGCAGTCTTCGCCCATCAGGATGCCGCGGGTGTCGGCGATTTCCTGGGTAACTTTGTGCTTGGGCAGGATCCCGCCGTGGCCGGGTTTGGCGCCCTGGCTCATCTTGATTTCGATCATTCGCACCTGCGGATTCTGCGCCTGGGCGGCAAAGCGTTCCGGGTCGAAACGGCCATCGCTGGTACGGCAGCCGAAATAACCGCTGCCCAGTTCCCAGGTCAGGTCGCCGCCGTGTTCGCGGTGATACGGGCTGATGCTGCCTTCGCCGGTGTCGTGGGCGAAGTTGCCGAGTTTGGCGCCCTGGTTCAACGCGCGGATGGCGTTGGCGCTGAGCGAGCCGAAGCTCATGGCCGAAATGTTGAACACCGACGCCGAATACGGCTGCGTGCATTGCGGGCCGCCGACGGTGACGCGGAAACTGCTCGGGTCGCTCAAGGGCGCCGGGCGCATCGAGTGGCCGATGAATTCGAAGCCCGATTGATAGACGTCGATCAGCGTGCCGAAGGGTTTGTCGGCGGTTTCGTTCTTCGCCCGCGAATAGACCAGCGAGCGCTGGGCGCGGGAGAAGGGCAGGGCGTCGCTGTCGGATTCAAGCAGGTACTGACGGATCTCCGGGCGGATGCCTTCGACCAGATAGCGGATGTTGCCCAGGATCGGGTAGTTGCGGCGCACCGCGTGCGGGCTCTGCAGCAGGTCGAACAGACCGAGCAGGCTCAGCACGCCGGTGACGGCGGTGATTGGCCACAGCCAGTCGTGTTCGAGAAAGGGCAGGCTGGCGAGGGTGAAAATCACGCAGACGGCAAAGAAGGCGTAGCGGCTCAGGAGTGACAGGCTCATACGGTTTCCTTGGTTCGGACTCAATGGTTTGCAAACCTGTGGCAGCAGGCGGGCCTGTTGATGAGATTTATTGTGGTGAGGGGATTTATCCCCGATGGGTGGCGAAGCCGCCCCAAAACCATTCACTGCGGTTTAACTGAAAGACCGCATGCATAGACTTGGGGCTGCTGCGCAGCCCATCGGGGATGAATCCCCTCACCACAGAGAATCTGTCGACACAGGAAAGCATTTCCACGCGTTATCAGGCGTTCTGCGCCTGGAGAAAAATCGAAAACAGCTCCGACTGGGATTTGATCCCCAGCTTGCTGTACATGTGTTTCTTATGGACTTTCACGGTTTCTACGGAGATTTCCAGCTTACGGGCGATTTCTTTACTGGAGCAACCGCTGAGCATCAGACGCCCGACATCCAGTTCCCGGGCAGTCAGTTGCGCACCCTTGAGTTGCTGCACCGACGCTTCCAGTTGCACCCGCCAGTCGGCCGGTGCAGGCGCGGCAGCGAGGGCCACGGTTTCGTTGATTTCGTACGGCAGGCGCTGGCGCAACAGACCCAGCACCCACGGCTGGATCAATGACAGCAAAGCGATCTGTTCGCCAGTGAAACGTTGTTCACTGCCCAGCGACAGGCACAACGTGCGTTCGCCTTCGAGCTGGCAATTGAACTGGATTTCGTCGGCGACCACATTCAGACGAAAGTATCGCTGGTAATACTCGGTCAGCTCGAAATGCTCCGGCGCCACCTCCGACAGGCGATACAGCCCGGTGCGCGACTGCTCGCGGCAGGCGATGTAGAACGGATCAAGCAGATACAAACCGCGCAGATAATCCTGAAACAGCGGGTCGGGACTGCCGTCCTCGGCGGGGCATTCGGCGAACACTTGCGGGTGCTGATCGGCGCTGAACAGCAACACCACCCAGCTATCGAATGCCACGTACTGGTCGAGCAAACGCACCAGTTGTGCCCAGAAATTCGGCTTGTCCAGTGCGTCGATCAACTGCCCGACGGCGCGGTGCCAAGTGATGTCATCAAACGAAACGGTCATGAATCTACCCCTATCGGGTTACCCCGGCCGCGTGATTCCCTGCCGGTTGCTTGCTGCGCATACTGGCCCACAGACAGCCACCGGGCAATCTTTCAGCGCCCGGCCCTGACCACAAGGACTCGCAATGAAAGTCGAACTCGCCCAACTGGCGGGCCGTGACAATGGCACCGCATACAACCTCGAACGCGCCCTCGCGGCGATTGCCGCGTGCGGTGCCGACACGCAACTGATCGTATTCCCGGAAACCCACTTGATGGGCTTCCCGACGGCTGACACCGTGGCACAGATCGCCGAGCCGCTGGATGGCCCGACCGTCAGCGCGGTGCTGGCCGCTGCCCGCGAGCGCAACCTCGCCGTGGTGATCGGCATGGCTGAGAACGACAACGGTCGCTTCTACAACACCACGCTGCTGATCACCCCCGAAGGCATCGCCCTCAAATACCGCAAGACCCACCTCTGGGCGTCGGATCGCGGCGTGTTCGAGGCCGGCGACCGCTACGCCACCTGCGAGTGGAACGGTGTGCGCGTCGGCCTGCTGATCTGCTACGACATCGAGTTCCCGGAGTCCGCCCGCGCGTTGGCGCAACTGGGCGCCGAGTTGCTGATCGTGACCAACGGCAACATGGACCCGTACGCCCCGACTCACCGCACCGCGATCATGGCCCGTGCTCAGGAGAATCAGGCGTTTGCGCTGATGGTCAATCGCGTTGAGGCCGGGGATGACGGCTTGATGTTTGCCGGCGGCAGTGCGCTGGTCGATCCGCTGGGGACGTTGCTGTTCGAGGCGGGGCGCGAAGAAGGGACGTTCAGTGTCGAGCTGGATTTCGACCGGTTGCAGGTCGCGCGCCAGGATTACCGCTATCTGGATGATCAGCGCTTGAAGCTGCCGGGGGAGGTGGTAGAGCACGCGTGCGGATTGCGTGAGTTGCTGATTCCTGCGCGCTGAAGATCAAAAGATCGCAGCCTTCGGCAGCTCCTACACCATTGCACTGCGTACTCCTGTAGGAGCTGCCGAAGGCTGCGATCTTTTATCGATTCATCTGACTCACCCAAAAA
Organism: Pseudomonas sp. 22189; assembly: GCF_052045635.1. NCBI lineage: Bacteria > Pseudomonadati > Pseudomonadota > Gammaproteobacteria > Pseudomonadales > Pseudomonadaceae > Pseudomonas > Pseudomonas sp. 22189. The sequence continues at coordinate 214,667 of NZ_JBQEPG010000011.1, read as the reverse complement.
AACAAAGCCACACCCGAAACATTCGCCGAACTCGGCTCTGCCATAAATCCAATAACATTCGGAGTAAGTCGCCCATGGCTCGTTTGCAACGCACCCTGTCATTAGGGTCGGTGGTGCTGTTCGGCATCGCCTACATGACGCCGATCATTGTCCTCGGCACCTTTGGCATCCTCGCGCAATCCACCGCCGGCATGGTCCCGGCCGCGTACCTGGCAGCACTGGTGGCGATGTTCTTCACCGCCATGAGTTACGGGCGCATGGCCGCCGCGTTCCCGGTTGCCGGTTCCGCCTACAGCTACGTGCGCAAGGCGATCAGCCCCAGGCTCGGCTTCATCGCCGGTTGGGCGGTGTTGCTCGATTACCTGTTTCTGCCGATGGCGATCTGGCTGATCGGCGCGGCGTACCTTGCTTCGGCATTCCCGTCGATCCCGCAGTGGATCTGGGTACTGGCGTTCATCGGCATCACCAGCGCGATCAACATCGTTGGCCTGAAACTGGCCAACGGCATCAACGCCTTGCTGATGCTGGTGCAATTTCTGGTGCTGATCGCCTTCGTCGCGCTGTGTGTGCACTACGTCGGCGGTGATGCGCGCACGCCGTTGTGGTCGATCAAACCGTTCTTCAACGGTGACATGCAAATGCCGCTGATCATGAGCGGCGCGGCGATTGCCTGTTATTCGTTCCTCGGCTTCGACGCGGTCAGTACGCTGACCGAAGAAACCCGCGACCCACGCCGCACCATTCCACGGGCGATCATGTTGATCACCTTGATCGGCGGGCTGATCTTCGTCGGCGTGTCGTACTTCGTGCAGATCGCCCACCCGTCGTTCCAGTTCGACAGCGTCGACTCGGCGGCCTATGAAATCGCACGCAACATCGGCGGCGACCTGTTCGTCTCGATCTTCCTCATCGGCCTGATCGTCGGCCAGTTCGCTTCGGGGCTGTCGGCCCAGGCCAGCGGTTCGCGCTTGCTGTTTGCCATGGGGCGCGATGGCGTGTTGCCCAAGTCGTTTTTCGGTACCTTGCATGCGCGCTTCGGCACGCCGGTCAACAGCATCCTGCTGTGTGCGGTCGTGGCATTGCTGGCGCTGAAACTCGATGTGACCACCTCAACCTCGTTCATCAACTTCGGTGCGTTCCTGGCGTTCAGCCTGGTCAACCTGTCGGTGATTTTTCATTACTGGATCGGAGGCGAGAAAAAAGGCCCGCGTGAGCTGGTGCTGTTTCTGGTCTTCCCGTTCATCGGGCTGCTGGCGGACGTGTGGCTGATGGTCAGCCTTGATCATCTGGCGGTGTATCTGGGCTTGAGCTGGCTGGCGATTGGCGTGGTGTATCTGGCGGTGCTCACTGGCGGCTTTCGGCGGCAGCCGCCGGAGATGGATTTTCAGGAAGCGACCTGAGGCGCCTCAGGCCGCGGGCCGGCTCTGACGCATCGGCAACTCGACGCGGAAGGTCGTGCCCACGCCCGGTTCGCTGCGGACCGAAATGTCACCACCGTGTTTTTTGACAATGCCGTAGGACAGGGACAGGCCCAGCCCGGTGCCCTGGCCAACCGGTTTGGTGGTGAAAAACGGATCGAAAATTTTCTGCAGGATGTCCGGCGCAATCCCGGCGCCGGTGTCCGCGACTTCCACCCAGGCCGTGTCCTGCTGTTGCCCGGTGCGCAAGGTGATGGTGCCGCGCTCGGGGCCCATGGCCTGAGCCGCGTTGACCACAAGGTTCATGATCACCTGATTGATTTGTGACGGCAGGCACTCGATGTCCGGCAGCGGCTGATATTCCTTGATCAGGTCAGCCTTGTACTTGAGTTCGCTGGCGACAATATTCAGGGTCGACTCGATGCCTTGCTGCAGATTCGCCCACTGCCATTGCTGATGGGTATCGACCCGGGAGAAATCCTTCAGATCCTTGACGATCTGTCCGACCCGGCCAATGCCTTCCTTGGATTCGCGGATCAGTACCGGAATGTCTTCGAGCAGAAAATCCAGATCGGCGTCTTTGCGCAACTGCTCAAGCCGGGCCACGGATTCGCTGTCTGGCGTGGCGCCCAGCGTTTGCCAGGCATCGAGTACGCTGAGCAACTGATTGAAGTAGCCGTCAAGGGTGCCGAGGTTGGAGGAGATGAAACCGATCGGGTTGTTGATTTCATGGGCCACACCAGCCGCCATTTGCCCCAGTGAAGCGAGCTTTTCCGACTGCACCAGCTGACTTTCCAGTTGCTTGCGTTCATCGATTTCGCGCTGCAGAGCTTCGCTGGCCTGCTTGAACTGGGCGGTGCGCTGATCGACCAGATGTTCCAGGTGATGCATCTGCAAGGAAGCGCGTTCGGTCATCTGCCATTTGGTCAGCAGGGTGTTGGCCATTTGTTGCACTTCAATGTTGTCGAACGGCTTTTTCAGAATCAGTAATCGGTCATGCGCCTGCAGCCGTTCGAGCAGTTCATCCCAGGAGTAATCCGAGTAGGCCGTGCAGACCACCACCTGCAACAGCGGATCCTGTTGCCAAAGGTGTTCGATGGTTTTCGCGCCGTCCCAGCCGTCGGGCATGCGCATGTCGACGAAAGCCAGTGCGTAGGGGCGTTGTTCGTGCAAGGCCTGCATCAGTTTGCCCAGGCCTTCCTCGCCGCCGTAGGCCGAGTCCAGCTCGAACGGCGGACGTTCGGCACGCACCTGTGCACCAAACAACGCCGCCTCCATCTCGTCGAGTTCCACTGACTGCGCCGCCGGTGGCGCGAGAATCTTGCGGAAGTCTTCATGAATCGACGGCATGTCGTCGATCAGCAGAATACGGCGGTTCGACAGCTCGCTCATGCGTTCTCCGTGACGCTGATCAGGGGAATCTGCAAGGTGAACAGCGCACCTTTGCCCGGTCCGTCGCTGTGCGCGGTGAGGTGCCCGTTCATCTCGATGGCCGCCAGGGCGCAGCTGTGCAGGCCGAAGCCGTGGCCTTCCTTGCGGGTAGTGAAACCGTGGGCAAAGATCCGCGTCATGTTTTCCGGCGCAATGCCTTCGCCATCGTCCTTGACGCTGATTTCGAGGAAGCTGTCATCGACGATTTTTACCGCCAGCGTCATGGTGCGAGGGCGGTTGCTGAGGTCGGACATGGCGTATTTGGCGTTGCTGATGAGGTTGATCAGGATCAGCAGCAAACGGTGTTTATCGCCCATCACCTGCGGCACCTCGGCGTACTCCCTGACCACCGTGACGTGGTGTCGGGTCAGCGCTCCGGCGTTCATGCGCAAGGCGTCTTCGAGCAATTCATTGATGAACAGCGGTTCAGTCATGCTGTTGGCGCCGGCATAGGACTGCTGGGTGGCGACGATGTCCTTGATGTGATCGACGCTTTTGTTCATCTGGTTCAGTTCGTCGACCATTTCCTGCTGTTCCTGGGCAATCGCACCCACCAGCTGATTGAGGTAACCGGGAAGCAATTTGCCCTTGGGGTCTTCGCACAGAAAGGCGCCGAGGTCATGCGGGTGTTCGTTGATCAACTGCATGGCCTTGCCCAGGCCCTGGGTCTTGCTGTTGCGCAGCTTGCGCGTGATCAGGTCGCTGGAGATGTTCACGCTGTTGAGCACGTTGCCGACGTTGTGCAGCACGTTGGTGGCGATTTCCGCCATGCCGGCCTGACGCGCCGCGTCGAGCAGTTCGCTCTGGGCGTCCCTGAGTTCGCGGGTGCGTTCCTCGACCCGTTGCTCCAGGGCATCGTTGGCCGTTTGCAGGGCCGTGTTGACCCGATTGATCTCGGCGAAACTGCCGATCAGGCGGATCGCCAGCCACACCAGCGAGAGCATCAGCAACACCGAAAACAGTAGCAGGTAGAAGTGGTATTGGCGGTCGACCCGATCGGCGCGCTGTTGATCGCGATCGAGCAGGGTGGTTAGGGTATCCAGGCGCTCGGCCACGGGAATGTTTTCGATGCTTTCGAGCAACTGATTGACCAGCGGTTGCTCGCGCGCGATCAGGCTGATGTGGTTGCTCATGATTTTGATCGGGGTTTCAAACGCCGGCGGCAGTCGTTGCGCATTGACCTTCAGTTTGTTCAGGCCGACCTCGATGTCGGCGGCCCTGTCGTCGGAAGTGACCTGGGCGAACTCCAGGGCACTGAGCAGCAGGTCGTAAGTGTCGGTGGTGATGTTTTGCAGCTGTAATTTATCCAGGTCCGACAGGTTGGCGAGTTGCTCCTGAATGTCGTCTTCGGCGGTGGGCAAAAAGGCCAGGGAATTGCGCAACAGTGCGTTGTGCGATTTGAACTGTTCGACCAGGCGGATCTTCTCCTGCATCGCCTGCAGAAAACCCTCGTGGGCGTCGTTCCATTGCGCCGAGTCGTTGCGACCATGCCTGGCCTCGATCGCGTCGAAGCGCGCCCAGAGCCGGTTCATCTCGGTCATGGGTGACACCAGCGGATCGTAATTGTGGGTGAGCGCCACTCGCGCCTTGAGGATCTCGTTTTCCCACAGCGAATTCTGCTGTTTGATCTGCCGGATCAGATCCCGCGACTCGGTATAGGTCATGGTCTGGTCGGAGCTGGACTTGAAGTACAGAAACAGCAGAATCGACGCCAGCACCAGAGCGACCAGCGTGAGCAACAGCAGACTGCGCCGACGGGAGATGTTGATCATGGCTTGCCTTCCCTTTGGCCGGTCAGGGTCTCGAGAAATAGAATGATCAGCCGTTTGTCCTCTTCGGTCGGCGTGCGTCCCAACTGATACTGGAACATCACATCCACCGCCTTTTCGAGGGTGTCCGCCGAGCCGTCGTGAAAGTAGGGCGCGGTCAGCGCGACGTTGCGCAGGCTCGGCACTTTGAAAAATTCACGATCCGCTTCGTCCCGGGTGACGTTGAAGCGGCCTTGATCAGCCACGGTCGGGTTGCCGCGATCGGCAATGTAATCGCCGAACACGCCAAACTTCTGGAACATGTTGCCGCCGATGTTCACCCCTTGATGGCAGGCGATGCAGCCGTATTCCTTGAAGCGCTGGTAACCGTACTTTTCCTCGAGGGTGAGGATGTCGGTGTTGCCCAGCAGGTATTGATCGAAGCGCGAACCGGGCGTCAGCAAAGTACGTTCGAAACTGGCCAGCGCCTGCTGGACATTGGCCTGGGTCACGCCGTCCGGGTAGGTGGCGGCAAAATCGCGACGGTAGTCGGGGTCGTTCGAGATCCGCTCGATAACGGTGCGCCAGTCGCTGCCCATTTCATGGGGACTGGTGATGACGACGTTGCTTTGTTCCTCCAGCGTTTCGACACGGCCGTCCCAGAACTGGCGGAAATTGAGGGCGGCGTTGAACACGGTCGGCGTGTTGACCGCCACCGGTTTACCGTCGAAGCCCAGCGACAGGGCGCGGCTGTCGGCACCGTTCTTGTCCAGTTGGTGGCAGCTGGCACAGGACAGCGTGTTGTTGATCGATAACCGTGGTTCATGGAACAGGCGCCGACCCAGTTCCACGCGGCGGACGTCCTGCTGCGGCACCGCGGGCAACGGTTTGAGCGGCTCGTCCAGCGGCTCGGCACTGGCCCCGGCGCAGAGCCCGCACAGCAGCAACACGATGGCGTGGTGGAAAAGACTCATCGGCAATCGTCTCCCTGACTCAGGACCGTTTTCAGCGTGTTGATCAAATCGCCCACGGCGTGGTTTCGCTGCCGGCCAGCAAGCGCGCAAACGCGTCTGCCGGCAGGGCCTTGCTGAAAAAGTAGCCCTGACCTTCCTCGCAGTGATGCGCCTTGAGAAAGGCCAGTTGTTCGGCGGTTTCAATACCCTCGGCAATGACGTTCAGCCCCAGACTCTTGCCCAGATGGATGATGGCGCTCACCAGTGCGGCATCGTTGGGGTCGTTGCACAGGTTGCGAATGAACGACTGGTCGATCTTCAGCACATCGATGGGAAACCGCCGCAGGTAACTCAGGCTGGAATAGCCGGTGCCGAAGTCATCGATGGCCAGGCGCGTGCCCAGCGTTGTCAGGCGCTTGAGCGCGGTCATCGTCGCCTCGACGTTTTGCATCAGCACGCCTTCGGTGATTTCCAGCTCCAGGCAGTCTGGGGCCAGGCCCGTCTGCTCAAGCACGCGCTCGATGCCGGCGACGAAGTCACGCTGGCGAAAATCGATCGGCGAAGTGTTGACCGACATGCGGATCGGCGGCAGTCCGGCGACTTGCCAGTCGCGGGTCTGACGACAGGCCTCAGCCAGCACCCATTTGCTCAGCGGCACGATCAGACCGCTGTCCTCGGCCACCGGGATGAAGTCCGAAGGATAGACCCAGCCGTGTCCCGGTTTCTGCCAGCGTATCAGCGCTTCGGCACCGACCACTGTGGCCGTGCGCAGGTCGATTTTCGGTTGGTAGTGCAAGACGAATTCGTGCTCATGCAGCGCGCGGCGGATGCCCGACTCAATGCTGTGCTGTTCCCGGGCGTGCTGGTTCATGGCTTCGATGAAGAAGCCAATGTTGTCAGGGCCGTGCTCCTTGACGTTGCGCATCGCCGTCTCGGCTTTCTTGATCAGCTCGATGGCTTCGAGGCCGTCAGCGGGATAAACGCTGATGCCCAGACTGGCCGTGACGCTGACGTCGTGGCCGGCAATCGCTTGCGGCAGGCGAATGGCGGCCAGCAGTTTTTCCGCGAGGCCGTGGGTTTGCTGGGGATGGTTGATGTCGCCAAGGATCACCACGAACTCGTCCGAGCCATAACGAAACACCGAGTCGGAATCACGTACGCAGGACAGCAGTTGCCGGGCGACCCGTTTGAGCATCTCGTCGCCCGCCGGATGGCCCAATGCATTGTTGATGCGCTTGAAGCGATCCAGACCGAGGAACATCACCACCAGTTGCTTGTCATGGCGCCGGCACACCGCAATCGCCTGGCTCAGACGATCACCCAGCAGGGTGCTGTTGGGCAGCTCCGTGAGGCTGTCGTATTGCAGCAGGTGCGAGACTTTGAGCAATTCGTGCACCCGCGCCTCGATGGTTTGCTCAAGGCTGAGCATCTTCAGCGCCGCGTCCTGCGCCAGCTGCCACTTCCAAGTCAGCGCGTTGGCCATCTGGCGGATTTCCAGGCTGTCGAACGGTTTTTTCAGAATCAGCAACTGGTCGCCGAACTCCAGCCGTTCGGCCATCGCCTCCCAGCTGTAGTCGCTGTACGCGGTGCACAAGGCAATCTGCAGGTTCGGATCGACCCGCCATAATTGTTCGATGGTTTCCAGGCCATCCCAGCCGGGCGGCATGCGCATGTCGATGAAGGCGAGGGCATACGGGTTGCCGCTGACCAGCGATTGTTTGACCAGAGCCAGAGCTTCCTGGCCCTGATAAGCGGAGTCGAGCTGGAAGCTCAGGTGCGGCGTCTGCTGGGTGCCGAACAGCGTCTGTTCCAGTTGATTCAGATCGACGGCGTCCTGAACCTGTGGGGCAAGGATCTTGCGAAAGTCGTCGTGAATCGCCGGTGTGTCGTCGATGATCAGGATGCGCCGGTTGGTCTGGGGGAACGGCGTTTTCATCACTCGTCCTCCTTCGGTGCCGGGTGAGCACTGTCCTTGAGCAATCGCCCGGCATGTTCGGCGCTGACCGCCGCGCTGAAATACAGCCCGCGCGCGCTGGGCAGCGGGGCTGCGGCAGGTGGCGCGCACGGCTGATCCGGCGACGGCTGGCCTTCAGCGATGATGCCGATGTCCAGGTCCCGGGCGAAGTTGACGATGGCGCGCAAGGCGTTGGCACCGGCCACATCGTGAGCGGCATTGTCGATGACGCTCTGGGCCAGTTTGAGCTGATTGACCCGGTAGGTTTTCAGGTAATCGAACGAGGAATACTCGGTGCCGAAATCATCGATGGCGATGGTCACGCCCAGTTCACGCAGGCGCGGCAACGCGTCGTTGTGCGTCCACTTGGTCTGGGCCAGCGTGGCCTCGGTGACGTCGAACCGCAGGTCCCAAGGGGCGAGCTCCCAGCGGGCGGTGGTGCGCAGCACGGTGTAGATCAGTTCCGGGCCGCTTTTGAGTTGCGCCAGGGAAATCTTGATCGCCATCACGGGCGGCGCCACCCCTTGATTACGCCACAGATGCATCTGATGGCAGGCGTGATCCAGCACCCAGCGTCCGAGCGGAATGATTGCGCCGGTTTTCTCCGCGATCGGCACAAAGTCCGCTGCCGGCAGCAGGCCGCGCCGGGGATGCTGCCAGAGGACTTGTGCCTCCATGCCCAGAATCCTGCCGCTGTGCAGATCTACTTCCGGCGCGTAATGCAGCCGCAGTTGATTGCCTTCAAGGGCGGTCATCAATTCGCTGACCAGGGTCATGCGCTCGGCCACTTCCCGAGAGATGTCCTCGGAGTGGAAGTGATACTGATTGCGGCCCATTTCCTTGGCGCGGTACAGCGCCATGTCGGCCTGCCCGAGCAGGCTGTCGGCATCGAGACTGAGTTCGCTGTAACTGCTGATGCCAATGCTCACCGAAATGTGCAGTGCATTGCCGGCCAGGTTATACGGCGCCAGCAACGCGTCGCGGATGTTGGCGGCCATCGCCGCCGACTGGGTCGGGTCACTGACGTCCAGTTGCAGGATCGCGAATTCATCGCCACCCAGACGCGCCACCACGTCGCTTTCGCGGACACCGGACTTGATGCGCCGGGCGACCTCCTGCAGCAGCAGATCGCCAACCGGGTGACCGAGGGTGTCATTGATCCGCTTGAAGTGGTCCAGATCCAGGTAAAACACCGCAAACGGCATCGCGCCGCGTCGCGCAGCGGCAAACGCCTGGTGCAGGCGTTCGATCAGTGTGGCGCGATTGGCCAGGCCCGTCAGGCCATCGGAGCGGGCGAGCAAGGCCAGTTTGTCCTCGGCCTGGCGACGTTCAGTGATGTCGAGGATGATGCCTTCGACTTCCAGCAGACGGCCGTCCTGATCGCGTACCGGGATGTAGCGGTTCTCCACCCAGCGCCAGGTGCCCTGGCCGGTGCGCATGCGGAATTCGATGGACGCGCCCGACGCATGCCGATCCAGTACCCGGGCCATTGCCGCGTCGACGCTGGCCTGATCGTCCGGGTGAATCAGGACCTTCGCCCAGTCGGGCGAACCCACCAGATCGGCGGCGACATGGCCGTAGCGGGTGATGTTGTGAGAGATGTACATCAGCGCGAATGAGGGCTCGCCACGCAAGCGGTAAAGGATGGTCGGACTGTTCTGCACGATCACGTTGGCGTCCGACAGCTCCCGGGTCCGCTCCTGCACTGCGTGCTCCAGCAGGCTCATTTTCAGCTCGGCGTCTTCGGTCATTTGCCATTTGACCGTGAGGGCGCTGGCCATCTGCCGAATCTCGATCGCGTCGAAAGGCTTTTTCAGAATCAGGAGCCGGTCGTTCAGTGCCAGGCGTTGGTCGATGTCTTCCCAGGAGTAGTCGGAATAGGCCGTGCACAGTGCGACTTGCAGTTTGGGGTCGACTTGCCACAGCCGTTCGATGGTCTCCAGGCCATCCCAGCCTGGCGGCATGCGCATGTCGATGAAGGCCATGGCGTAGGGGCGGTTTTCAGCCAGCGCGGCTTCGAGTTTTTCCAGGGCTTCCTGGCCCTGAAAGGCCGAATCCAGCTCGAAGTGTGGGGTGTGCCGAATAGACGGGGTGCCGAACAACAGGTTCTCGGTTTCGCCCAGGCCATCGTCGCCGGGAACGACGGGGCTGAGAATCTTGGCAAAGTCGTCATGGATCGCCGGACTGTCGTCGACAATGAGCACGCGGCGATTGATCGGCGTGGTGGGCGGGTTCATGCCGCGCCCTCCTCGGGAAGGCGTGCTGTGATCATCCGGGGCATCCTTTTCCCTCGCCATTGCCTGTTTTGTAAGCCGATGGAGTTCTTTGCCGTGTACAGCATAGTCGGCCCCTCGGTACTGCGCTGGCCGCGCCGGACGAAGATTTAAGTGAATGCACTGAAAAATCATCTAGCCTTGGACTCAGGCGCGGGCCAGTGGGGCGGTCGGTCGGTGTGTCGTTAACTCTGTTTCGCGTGAGGCCATGCCATGCAAGAGCAATCCGCGCCGATGCCGTCGCATCGCCCCACGGTGCTGCTGGTCGATGATGAGGAATCAATCCTCAACAGCCTGCGCCGCCTGTTGCGGGGGCAACCTTATGACGTCCTGTTGGCGACCAGCGGTGCCCAGGCGCTGGAGATGCTGGAGCAGCAGCCAGTGGATCTGGTGATGAGCGATGCGCGCATGCCGAACATGGATGGCGCCTCGTTACTGGCGCATGTCCGTCAACGCTATTCGGCCACTGTGCGCATCATGCTCACCGGTTATGCCGACCCTTCGGCCATCATCAAGGCGATCAACGACGGGCAGATTCATCGCTACATCAGCAAACCGTGGAATGACGAGGAGTTGCTGCTGATCCTGCGCCAAGCGCTCGACCATCAGCATTCCGAGCAGGAGCGGCAGCGTCTGGAGCGCCTGACCCAGGTGCAGAACGATCAGCTCAAACTGCTCAACAGCACCCTGGAAAAGCATGTCGCGGCGCGTACCGCCGAACTGCAGCAGACCGCCGACATGCTCGATCTGGCGTACGAAGAGCTCAAACACAGTTACGTCACCGGCACCGAAGTGTTCTCGCTGCTGGCCAATCTGCGTCTGCCACCTGCGAAGCAGACCAATCGGCAGATCATCGAACTGGTGCGCAGCTACTGCAAACAGCATGCTCTGGACGAGGCCACCAGCCGCGATCTGACCATGGCCGCCGCGCTGTACAACATCGGCAAACTGAGCTGGACCGACGGCATGATGACCACGCCTTCGGATCTGCTGCGTCACACCGATCGCGAGCGTTATCGCAGCTATCCGAAGCAGAGCGAATCGCTGCTGATGACGCTGGACCCGATGAAGGACGCGGCCCGCCTGATCCTGCATCACCAGGAACGCTGGGACGGCAGCGGCTTTCCCGACCGGCTCAAGGGCGAGGCCATTCCGTTCGGTTCGCGCCTGCTGAAACTGGCCGTGGATTTCGTCGAGTTGCAGCGCGGCCTGATCCTCGAACGGCATTTGAACAGCGACGAAGCGCTGCTGTACCTGCGGCAGTACGCCGGTCGCTTGTACGATCCTGATCTGGTGGAGGATTTCATTCAGGTGTGCGCGGCATTTCTGGGCGACATCACCCTGGCCGACCCGACGGTCAAGGTCCTGACCACCCGGGACCTGGCGGCGGGGATGATTCTGGCGCGCAATCTCAATGCCGATAACGGCATGTTGCTGCTCAACGCCGGCAAAGTGCTCAGCGCGCTGTTGGTGGAAAAGCTGATTGCCTTTGAAGCCATGGAGGGCGGCAAGTATCAGATTTTCGTCAAGCTGCCGGAGGCGGATGAAACTGCGCTCAAGGCGTTGGGAGAGTGACCTGTGAGGTGACGTGATCAGCCCGGGCATGGGATCCTTGCGCTTTTTCCAGGCCGGTGGCTGACCCATGACCTCTGCATCCGTTGTCGCTCCAAACCTCATTCGTATTGCCGCTGCGCTGTTGCTCAACCCTCAAGGCCAGACCCTGCTGGTGCGCAAGCGTGGCACCACGGCGTTCATGCAACCGGGCGGCAAGATCGAGGCGCATGAGTTGCCAGTGCACGCGCTGGCCCGCGAGCTGGAAGAAGAGCTGGGGCTGACGATCGATCCGGCGCAGGCGTCTTTTCTCGGCCAGTTCTCGGCGCCCGCCGCCAACGAGCCGGGGTTTGTCGTGCAGGCGGAGATTTTTCAACTGACCATCGATGCCGATGTGACGCCCGCTGCCGAAATCGAGGAAGTGATCTGGATCGATCCGGTCAGTGATCCTGCTGTCGTTCTGGCGCCATTGACACGCGACCTGATCCTGCCGTTTTATCGCCACTCGCTGACCGCGATCGCCTGATCCCCCACGCACAGGATGTCCACCATGATCCCGCTTCAAGACCTGTTGATCTTCGCCGCCGCCGCGTTGTTGATGGTACTGACGCCGGGGCCGAACATGATTTACCTGATCTCGCGTTCGATCTGTCAGGGACGCAAGGCCGGGGTCACCTCGTTGCTCGGTGTGGTGGGTGGTTTCTTCGTGCACATGTTTGCCGCGGCTGCCGGTTTGAGCGCGGTGTTTCTGGCGGTGCCGATGGCCTACGAGGTACTGAAGTGGGCCGGTGCGCTGTATTTGCTGTGGCTGGCCTGGCAAGCGCTCAAACCCGGTGCGCGTTCGCCGTTCGAGGCGCAGCAATTGCCCCCGGACTCGTCGCGCAAACTGATTACCATGGGCTTTCTCACCAGTGCGTTGAACCCGAAGATAGCGGTGTTCTACCTCTCGGTGTTTCCACAATTCATCAGCCCCGAACACGGCTCGGTATTCACCCAGAGCATCCTCCTCGGTCTGACCCAGATCAGCGTCAGTTTCAGCGTCAATCTGTTGATCGCGCTGTTCGCGGCAGGCATTGCTTCCTGGTTCGTGCGCAACCCGACATGGCTGGCGCTGCAGCGTTACTTCATGGGGTTTGTACTCGCTGGTCTGGCGGTGCGCCTGATGCTTGAACAACGCAGGACCGCCTGAGCATGTGGATCGAACGCCTCGACGCCAGCCATGCGCTGGCTTACCGCGAGCTGATGCTCGAAGCCTACGACCGCCATCCGCAGGCGTTCACCTCCAGCGTGCGCGAGCGCGCGGTGATGCCGCTGAGCTGGTGGGAAGCGCGGCTGACCAGCAAGCTGGATGTGGTGCTCGGTGCGTTCGAGGCAGGCACACTGGCCGGCATCGTCGGCCTGGCGTTCGAACCGCGAGAGAAGGCCCGCCACAAGTCGACCTTGTTCGGCCTGTACGTCTCAGCCGATTTTCGCCAGCACGGCCTGGGCCATCAACTGGTCGAGGCTGCCATCGCTGAAGCCCAAACCCATCCCGAACTGAAAGTCCTCCAGCTCACCGTCACCGCCGGCAACGACGCCGCGTTCAACCTGTACCAGCGTTGCGGCTTCATCCAGTTCGGCCTTGAGCCATTGGCGGTGCGGGTCGGCGAAGACTATTTCGACAAGATTCACATGTGGCGACAACTCTGATCGTCCCCCTAAATGAGAGGTTTTTGTGGCGAGGGGATTTATCCCCGATGGGCGGCGAAGCAGCCCCAAATCCTACAAACGCGGGCTATCTGAAACACCGAGTGCACAGGTCTCAGGGCTGCTGCGCAGCCCATCGGGGATAAATCCCCTCACCACAATGAATCTTTTTGTCTCGCAAATGCTCTCGGTTTACCGTCAGTCATGAGGCACCTTGGTGTCAGCGAACCGCGCTAACCCCATCCAGTGTCGAGAACGAGGTGTCCTTGGCGGTCAGCAGGAAATCGCGCATGTACGGCGCATCGAGCATGTCGGCGCGGATCGCCGCGTACAGCGTGGCAAACAGACCTTTTTCGCCCAGGCGCTTGGCTTTTACATAGCCGCGCGAGCTGTATTCGTGCAGTGCCCAGTGCGGCATGCCGCACACGCCACGGCCGCTGGCGACCAGTTGCATCATCATCACCGACAGCTCAGAGGTGCGAACCTGCGCCGGTTCGATGTCGGCCGGTTCGAGGAAGCGGGTGAAGATGTCCAGCCGGTCGCGCTCCACTGGGTAGGTGATCAGCGTTTCAGTCAGCAGGTCCTCGGGGACGATGTACGGTTTGTTCGCCAGTGGATGCTGGTTCGCCACTGCGAGCATCGCTTCGTAAGTGAACAGCGGCACGTAGGTGATGCCGGCGATGTCCAGCGGATCGGAAGTCACCACCAGATCCAGGTCACCGCGGGCCAGCGCCGGCAGCGGGGCAAAGGCGAAACCCGAGGCGAGGTCGAGTTCGACTTCCGGCCAGGCGTCACGGAACTGGTCGATGGTCGGCATCAGCCACTGGAAACAGCTGTGACATTCGATCGCCATGTGCAGGCGTCCAGCGGTACCGCCGGCCAGACGACTGATGTCGCGCTCGGCGGCGCGCAACAGCGGCAGGGTCGCGTCGGCCAGTTGCAACAGGCGCAGGCCGGCGCTGGTGAAACGCACCGGTTTGGTCTTGCGCACGAATAACGGCATGCCCAGGCGTTCCTCCAGTTCCTTGAACTGGTGTGACAGCGCCGATTGGGTCAGGTGCAGACGGTCGGCGGCATCGACCAGACTGTCAGCCTCGCGCAGGGCATGCAGGGTTTTCAGATGACGGATTTCAAGCACGGCTGGCCCCATGAGGAAAACTTGTGACAAATTCGAAGGCAGTGAGTTTGTCTCATGTTGACAGTGCTGTCGACCACTCGAGCAGAAGCGGGGCATCGCCATGCCCCGCTGCTTTTCGCCCTAGAGGTCTGCGAAATGCCGGATACCCAGCGGTTTACCGATATCGCCGCGCCAGATCGCCTCGACCTGTGCCCCGCTGGCGGCCTGAACCTGCTGCCATTGCAGGCCGAGGTTGCGTTGCTCCGGCAATTTCAGGTGCGCCTTGACGAAGTCAGCAAAGGGCACCTTGTCCGAGGTGTAGTGAAAATGCGCGTACCACAGCGTGCGCGGCGGCGTGGAGGTGAGGTCGCGCACGGCGTATTCCTGAAGGAAATCCTTGCGCCCGTCAGCCCTTTTGCCCAGTGCCCGCAGCGGACCTTCGCGGCGGATATCCACCACTTGCTGTTGCAGCAGATAATCCAGATAGCCTTCAGTGGGCGTCTTGCTGCGCAGTGACTGATCAATGCGCAGCGTACGACCGGTACGGCGCAGTTCGCGGGCCTTGTCGTGCAGTTGCAGCACCACCGGTTCGGTCGGCGACAGTCGCTCGATGGCCTGGGCACGGGTGCTCAGTTCGGTCGCTTCGCTGCTGAGCATGTGTTCCAGATCCACCGGCAGCATGTCCTGGCGGGCATAGCCCTGCACCTTGTTGCTGTAAACCGGAACAGCTGCCAGACGTTTGCGCGCTTCGACCAGCAGTGGCTGAACGTCAGTTGGCAACGTTGCTGGCGTCGGGGCGGTGCGCACTTGCAGATGGTATTTGCCACCGGAGCGCGGCAGCCAGGTTTCGCGGAATCCGTCGATGCCTTCAATGGTGATGCGTTTTTCCCGGGTGCCGGCGTCGATGCTTTCCGTGCCGATCAGCAACTGGTTGTCCTCGGTTTCGAACAGTTGCTTGCCGCCAGGCTCTTTCGGCTTGATTGGCGCACGTTGCCTGATCGCATGCCGCGCCTGCGCTTCGACCTGAGTCAGCCCCTCGAGGAACAGCCCGACCTGTTCCAGATCCAGATGCTGTGCATAACCCAGTGTCCAGGCGTTCAATTGACGACGGAAATCGGCATAGATCTGCAGGCAGTCCTCAAGGATCCGATTGCGCTGAACCAGGCTGGCGCTGACCTCTGGCAGGTGATGCTGGGTCAGCAATGCGCGCCCGACCTTGGTCCGGGCGTCTTTGAGCTGGGTATGGAAATACGCCCAGGACAGGTCAGTGACCGCATCGTAGCGGGCAATGATTTCCAGCAGATGCGCAGTTCTCAGGTAGTGATGGGTGTTGTCTCCCAGGTTGCGGTTGATAGCGGCCATGTCTTTCGCCATCCGGGCTTTCTGCGCGCGGTTGCTGATGCGGTTGTTCCACAGTCTGGCCTGCTCGGTGATCGCATGCAGTTGATCGAACTCCTTGAGGAAATCCTCGCGGGCCTGCTTGCGCCGGGCCATGAGTGTGATATGGACGCTGGTGTGGTCGAAGGGCACGGCATCGGACTCGGCGACCAGTGCGTCGATCCGGTTCAGGTGTTCCAGCAAGCGGTCGCGGGCGACGGTGACGCGCTGCACGGCGCGGTCGACCACGATCCAGGCGCAGCGGCTCTGGATGGCTTCAATCTGCAGACGTTTGCGGCCGTGGCTCAAAGGTATTAATTCGACAAGGTTGTCGTATTGGGCGATCGCGACGTCGATGTCATTCAGGCAGGCTGTGTCAACGGCTGTCTGCAGGGGCTTGCGCTGGGCAATATCGAGGTTCTGATAGTTCTCCAGCAACTGGTTGGTGGCGCGGGTCTGAGCATCGAGGCGCCGGGTGTAGTTGTCGGCGGTGTTGGTCAGGGTCATTTGCCGGCGCAGTTGCCGATCGGTCCACCAGCGCGGTAGCCACTGGCGGATCGGCGCAGGCCAAAGCGGATCCAGGCCGTCGACCAGATGTCCGAGCACTGCGCCGCCGCCAGGACCGCCACCGTCCATGACAGTGCCGTGCACCGCATAGTGGGTGTTCCACTGACCGCTGTCGTCGAGGGCGATCGGTTGTTTGTAGCCGCGCATCCATGTGCCGTAAAGCCTCCAGCCACGCGGTGCATCGCTTAGCTGAACCCGATAAATGCGGCCCTGACGAACGATGAAATCGCCATCGGCGTGACGGTAGACGTTGCGATAGACACCGTGGGTGGCCGGGTGCAGGCCGGCCAGGGAAATGTCGAATTCGTACTCGTAACCCTTGAAGCGGTCGAGCGACTGCCGGGCCCGTTGCCAGGACGCCGACATGGTGGCGAATCCGCCCAGGGCCGCGCCTTGCCGCTGACGGGTGGCCAGACGTGCTGCTGCGGGGGCGGAGACGGTTCCGGGCAGCACATCCATTGCCGCGTCGATCAGTGACAGCAGCACTGCCTCCACCTCCGCCAGACCATGCCCGAGCTCGCCGCGCAAGAACGCCGCGACGGCCAGATTGGCGCTGTTCCAGGCGTCATACAGGGCCACTGCCGCCCCCACGAACGGCACCATGCCGATGGCCATTTTCAGATAGTTGAACAATGCCCCGGATTTCAGTGCACAGCGTTCCAGATACAACGCATCGTTGGAACGCGAACTGTTGCGATGGGCCTCCAGCAACCGGCCCATGTGCACGTTCAATAGATGAATGGCCAGCGATGTGGTCGCCGGCCAAGCCATTCCGACGCCGATCAGGGCATCGAAATTGCGCAATTGCGCCTGGTTGATGCGACTGACATGGCTGGCAAAATCGCCGCTCACGGCGCGTCCGGCCAGGTAATTGACCATTTTGCTGTCCATACAACGCCTGAACAGATCCATTCGCGCCTGTTCCAGCGTCGTGTACTGCCGCAGGAAGAGGGCGTCGGTGCTGTCGGGCAGGTAGAGCAGGGTCAGGCCACTGTTCTGTTCGACAATGAACGTCAGCCCGGCGAGCGTGCTCGGTCCCTGATGCGCGGTGTCCTCTCCACCAACCGTCAGCTGCACCGGCAGCAGCGCGATGCGCTTCCCATCAACGGCATACGCTTGGGGTGAAGTCGCATCGATGGCGACCTTCAGTACGGCATGGCCGGCACTGTCGATGTGCCGTTGCAGCAGGGCGAATTCACCTTGCAACCTGAGCATCAGCCGCCATGGTTCGCTCAGGCATTCGCGGCGCCAGGCCTGCTGAAACGCAGGTTCTGCCGGCGCGCCGAAAAACACTTGGCGAATCTGTTCTTCGTAACGTCCGGGCAGATCGAGCTCGGTCACCAGTTTGCGCAAGTAGACCAGGTTGAGTCCGGCTTCGACGCGCTGCCGATCGGTTTCGTCCTCGGCACGGATCCTGGCCTGCATGAACGACAGTCGCCACCACATGGCTTGATCGATGTTGTGCTGTGCCAGTTGTTCGAGGGCGAGATCGCTGCGCTTGTCGCTCGCGGTCAGGACATTGCGTTGCGGCGTGCCAGGCGCAGCCCCTTCCATCACGGTTTTTTGCCAGACCGTCGAATCGGGCAGATCGAGGCTCACGCTCACGCTGTGTTTGAGCGCGAAGTCCGCGCGCAAGCGGGCGTCGATGCGTTTTTCGGCGAAGGCCTGACGCGACGGCAGCTCCCGTTCGAGCAGCGCATGGGCGCGATGCATGGCGCCGAGGTAGTGGCTGATCAGCGCTTTGAGCGTGTTCCGGTGCGCCGCGTCGAGGTTGTCGAACCACTCGGGCAGGCTGCCGGCCAGCGCGGCGCTGCGGTCTTGCGCCTGACGTTCGGCAAATGCCCGTTCGCGGGCCTGCGCGATCGGCACGGTCAGGCGTGGCAAGTGTTGTTCGCGCAACTTTTCCATCTCGGCCTGGCGCTCGCCGGCACGGCCGGGCAGCGGGTTGTCGCGCAGGATCTGTGCGGCCTGTTGTTCGCATTGATAGAGCTGCTGATCGAGTGACCAGGCGAGCGGGTCATCGGTCAGTGGTGTCAGGTGCAGGGTCAGCCCGCCGTCCTGGGGCGAGCGTTTGAACACGTTCTGCTCCAGTGCCGCACGCGAAGCAAAACGTTGCAGGCCGCCAAACTCGCCGGGCCAGTAAAGCAGCAGGCTGTCGGTGGAACCGGGGGCCAGCGCTGCAAGAGGGGCGATGATCAGTACACCTGGCAGCTCCTCGACGGCGCTGATGTTGTCGTCTGCCGTAGCCAACGATATGCGGGCGATGACCCCGTCTGTTGGCGGCAGGTGGTGTCCCGGTGCGTCCAGCATTGCGATGACTCGCCGATGTTCCGCGACGGACAGTTGCTCCAGCGTCCGTTGCAGTTCGACCTCCGCGCGCAGCCCTGCGATACGCGCCTGCAGCAAGGCCTGGTAATGCTCGTTTGAGCGGCGGCGTAATTCGAGCAGGGTCAGCGGAGTGTGGCTGTCGAGCAGGGCCGATGCGGCGTCATGGCTGGCCTGCTGAGCCTCGCGCAAGGCGACGAGTCGTTGTGCCAGTTGTTGACGTTGCGGACTGTTCGGCTCGGCGTCGCCAAACAAGCGGTCAAGCGCACGCTGTTCAAGCGCCAGCGTCTGCCGGCGCAGATCCAGGGGAATATCGGCCATCAGCAAACCGAAGGGCGCGACCTCATCGACGCTTGGCCCGGCACTTTGCGGCAGAGCGGGCGTGATCGGGAAAAACTTGTCGAGTGCGATCCCGTTGTCGCCAGTGACGGGCGAACTCGACAGCAGCGGTTCAACGCCGCGCTTGAGCGGATCACTACCGAATTCGATGAAGTCCAGCGAGGAGACTTGCAGTCGCTCCGGTTGCTGATCCATCAGCCAGCGCTCAAGGTCGGCCTGTTTTTCGAAGCGGAGCAACGGTTGTGGGTGTGCGGGCAGGTAAAGCAGCAGCGTTTCCTCCAGTTGAAGCAGCAACGTGCCGTACAGACGCACCCGGCTGTTATCGACACGATTGAGTACCGGTTGCGCGACCCGCAGATCCGCCGCGACCTGGCTCGACGGGGTGAGAAGTTGCTCAAGCCTGTGGCGTTGTGAGGTGTCGAGCTTGCCTTCGGCAGCCGCCCATTGAAGCGCGGCCTCAAAGTGCAGTTGATAGAGACTCAAGGCATGCTCGCGCCGTGACAGCGCAGTGCCGGGCGCGCGGGCATCCCACCAGGCGCTTTCGGGTTGCCCGGGATGCCGGGCCATGAGGTCCAGCCATTGCTGGTGACAGTCGTTCAGACGAGCCGTGGCCAACAGGTGCAGATGTTGATCGACGTTGGGCTGTAGCCGCTGATCAAGGCCGAAGTCGGCTGTTACAAGGGGAGGCGAATGGGTCATGCGACAGGGCTCCAGAGGGCATGCAGACCGGGTAATTCCGGTTTTCATGCCTATTAGAGGCGCGCTGTCACAAGCCCATGCGGTACATGGTTATCGCTGGGGGAGTGGTTTTGTTGCAGAGGATGTACAGACTGTTCCGGCCTGATTCGTTGTCGGAGAATGACCGCTCGGCAAACTTCATCAAACTGTCACGCAACTGTGGCAGCGCGCTTGAACAAACTTCATCAGACTCGCGCTCTACTGGGGTTCTGCGTTTCGGTGTTTCTTCATGCGTTTATTTTTTCTGTTGGCCGCGCTGTTGTTCGGCCTGCCGTCGATGGCGGCTTCGCGTTGCGACGTCAATGTACCGACTGAACGGGTCGATCTGGCCCAGGTGAGCCTGGCGTACCAGAGCATCGGCCGTGCTTCGGATCCGGCGCTGTTGCTGGTCATGGGTTTGGGCGGCCAGTTGATTCACTGGCCGGACGAGGTGGTGGTTGCGCTCTGTCAGCAGGGTTTTCGGGTGATCCGCTATGACAACCGCGATGTCGGTCTGTCGACCTGGCGTCAGGCCCCGGCCGACGCCAACCTGACCTTTGAAGTGCTGCGTTACAAGCTCGGATTGCCGGTGTCGGCACCGTACTCGCTGAGCGACATGGCCGATGACGCGCTGGGGTTGATGGACGCGCTGCACATCGAGCAGTTTCACGTGCTGGGTGCCAGCATGGGCGGGATGATCGCCCAGCACTTGGCGGCGATGGCGCCACAACGGGTGGAAAGCCTGACACTGATCATGACCAGTTCCGGCGCCGAAGGCTTGCCGGCACCGAGTGCGGCGCTGGTGCAACTGCTGGCGCGGCGTGGCGCGCCGAATCGCGAAGTGGCGCTGGAGCAGCAGGCCGATCTGCTGGCGGCGCTCGGTAGCCCGGCGGTCACCGATGACCGGCAAGCGTTGTTGCATCAGGCGGCGGTAGCCTACGATCGGGCGTTCAACCCTGAGGGCGTGAAGCGCCAGATCATGGCGATCCTTGCCGAGCCGAGCCGGGTGACGTTGCTCAATCAACTGCGGGTGCCGACCCTGGTGGTGCACGGCACGGCGGATCCGCTGTTGCCGGTGATGCACGGTGTGCATCTGGCGGCGCATATTCGTGGCAGTCAGTTGAAGCTGATTCCGGGGCTGGCCCATCGTTTTCAAGAGGCGTTCAAGGCGCCGTTGCTGGCGGCGGTGTTGCCGTATTTGCAAGCGCATCGTGAAGACACGTCGCACTGGGCGCAGATCGAGCCGGTGGCAAGCGGCAACCTGCTGTAGCTGAGGTTTTGACGGTGTTGACTCGGGCCTCTTCGCAAGCAAGCCGGCTCCCACATTTGCAATGCGGTTCGCTTGAGGGAGCGGACTGTGATCAGCTGTGCAGGCGTACCCACACCGAGACCAGTACGGTCGCCGCGATCAACCACGCGACCACCGCCACCGCCAGTGACGCTTCCAGGCGCATGCGGTCGACCATCACGTACAGCGTCGCCAGATAGATGAAGTAGGGAATGATCGACCACATGCCGAACACGATGGTCGCTTTCAGATCATCGACCGAACGGCCCTTGCCGACGATGTAGTGGGCAATCAGCGCGAAGGTCGGAAACAGCGGCACCAGTCCGGCGATGTAATAGTTTTTGGTCTTCGACAGCGCGGCGAGGATCACCACCACTGCGGCGCCGAGGGCGGCTTTGAGAATCAGATCCATCAGTGGCTCAACCCGTATTTTTTCACTTTGTCGAACAGCGTGGTCTTGGCCATGCCCAGCTCCAGGCTGGCCTGGGTCAGGTTGCCGCCACTGCGTTGCAAGGCGTCATTGAGCAGATTGCGCTCGAAGGCTTCCACCGCTTCGGCGAACGCCAGCCCCTGACCGCCGCTGCTGGCGCCGGACTTCTTGAACGCCGGCAGGCCGAGGGCAAAGCGCTCGGCGACGTTACGCAGTTCGCGCACGTTGCCCGGCCAGTCGTGGCTCATCAGGTTTGACAGGGTCTGGTTGTCCAGCTCGGGCAACGCGCGGTCGAAACGCAGCGCCGACTGCTGGGTGAAGTGTTCGAACAGTTGCAGGATGTCCTCGCGGCGCTCGCGCAGCGGCGGCAGTTCCAGCGTCACCACGTTGAGGCGGTAGTACAGGTCGCTGCGAAACTCGCCGGCCTTGCTCGCTTCGTCGAGGTCGGATTTGGTCGCCGCAATCACCCGGCAATCCACCGCCACGCTCTGGTTCGAGCCGAGGCGTTCGAGGGTGCGTTCCTGCAACACCCGCAGCAGTTTGATCTGCAACGGCAGCGGCATGCTTTCTACTTCATCGAGGAAGAGCGTGCCGCCGTCGGCGTGTTCGATCTTGCCGATACGCCGTTTGCCGGCGCCGGTGAAGGCGTTGGCTTCGTGGCCGAAAATCTCGCTTTCGAACAGGTTCTCCGGCAGGCCGCCGCAGTTCAGCGCGACGAATTGCTTGGTGTGGCGGCGGCTGAAGTCGTGCAGGCAGCGCGCGACCAGTTCCTTGCCGGTGCCGGTCTCGCCTTCGATCAATACGTTGGCCGAGGTGTCGGCGACGTTGGCGATCAGTTCGCGCAGGTTCTGCATCGCGGGGGAACGACCGATGATCCGGCCTTCCAGGGAGTCGCGTTCGGCCAGTTGCCGACGCAGCGACGAGACTTCGCGAGCGAGGCTGCGTTGCTCCAGTGCGCGGCGGGCGACGTCGACCAGACGCTCCGGCGAGAACGGTTTCTCCATGAAATCGTAGGCGCCTTTCTGCATCGCACCGACCGCCATTGAGATGTCACCATGACCGGTGATCAGCACCACCGGCAGACTGCGGTCGCGTTGCTTGAGGCGGGTCAGCAGTTCCAGGCCATCGATGCCCGGCAGGCGGATGTCGCTGATGACGATGCCGGCGAAGTTGTCGCCAACCTGCTCCAGCGCTTCTTCGGCACTGCCGACACCGATGCAGGGAATGTCTTCCAGGGTCAGTGCCTGCTGGCAGCCGAGCAGCACATGGGGGTCGTCTTCGACGATCAGCACACTAAGGTCGTGGTTCATATTGGCTCGGCAGGAGTAGGGCTTACCAACGGTAAACTGAGGACGAAGGTGGTGCCACCGCTGGCCGGATGTTCGACACCCAGGTGCCCGCCGGTGGCGGCAGCGAGGCTGGCGGAGAGGGTCAGGCCGAGGCCCAGGCCCTGTTCGCCGGGTTTGGTGGTGAAGAACGGCTCGAACAGATGCTTGCGCGCCTCGGCATCGACGCCGTGGCCGTTGTCGCGCACCCGCAGACGATATTTGCCGTTGAACTCTTCCCCCTCCAGCCACAGTTCCGGCTGCGGCTGCGCCTGCATGGCGTCGAGGGCATTGCCGATCAGGTTGACCAGAATCTGTTCGAGGCGGGTCTGGTCGATCTGCACTTGCACGTCGATGAATTGCCGATGCAGTTGCAGTGACGCGCTCTCGACCCTGGCACCCAGCACCTGCAGCGCGGCGTCCACCGCTTTGCCGAGACTGGCCTGGCCCTTGTCGTCCCCGCGTCGGGCGAACGAGCGCAGGCTGGCCGTGATCCGGCCCATGCGGTCGATCAGGTCATTGATGGTCTTGAGGTTGGTGCTGGCGACGTCGAGCTGGCCGCGTTCGAGGAACCGAATGGTGTTGCCGGACAGGGTGCGCATCGCCGCCAGCGGCTGGTTCAATTCGTGGGCAATGCTGGTCGACATCTGGCCGATGGCTGCGAGTTTGCCGGCCTGCACCAGTTCGTCCTGGGCGCGGCGCAGGGTTTCTTCGGCCTGCCGTCGTTCGCGGATCTGGCTCTTGAGGCGTTCGTTGCTGGCGCGCAGGTCGCCGGTGCGTTCGGTGATCCGTCGTTCGAGTTGACTGTTGGCTTCCTGCAAGGCTTCGCGGGCGGCGAGGCGGGTGGCGATGACCTTGCGCCGCTCGTTCCAGGCAATCAGCAGGAACGCCACCAGGGCGAAAGCCACGGCCACCAGAATGCCTTGGTTGATCGCTTCGCGGCGCAGGTCCTGCAACGGCGTGAGCAAGGTGAAATTCCACGGTGTGTCGCTCAGTGGCCGGGTCTGAGCCAGATAGCTGATGCTGTCGTCATCGGCGCTCACTTCGCTGTTGGCGGGGAAGGTCAGTTTCTCCACGCCTTCGGCCAGGGTTTCGCGGGCCAGTGGTTGCAATTCGTTGAGCGGGAACCAGTAATACTGCAGGCTGCGGGCGAGCTTCTCCTTGGTTTCATCGCTCAGCGGAACCACCGATTTCAGGCGCCGCGCCGGGTCGCTGGAAAGAATGATGATGCCGTTCTCGTCGCTGACGAAGGCTTCCAGACGGGCGCGCTGCCAGCGTTCTTCCAGGGCTTCGAGACGCACTTTGACCACGGCGACGCCAATGATCTTGCCGTGCTCTTCCAGTCCGTGGGCCAGGTAGTAACCGGGTTCGCCGCTGGTGCTGCCGATGCCGTAGAAACGTCCGGGCTCGCCGCGCACGGCTTTCTGGAAATAGGCGCGGAACGACAGGTCTTCACCGAGGTAACTGTCGACGTCGCGCCAGTTGCTGGTGGCCATCACGCGGCCGGTGGTGTCCATGACATAGATGGCCCGACTGCGGCTGCGCCGGTTCAGGCCTTCAAGGTAAGCATTGACCGTTTGCCGGTGCTCCGGGGTCGGGTCGGCCAGCAATTGCGGGACGCTGGTTTCCAGTTCCAGCAGGCTGGGCAGGTAGGTGTATTTGCTGATCTCGCTTTCGACGGTACGCGCGTGCAGTTCGAGCTGACGCTGGCCGTTTTCGCTGAGGCTGCGGATGCCGAAATGTTCACTGGTCCAGAAGCCGATGTAACCCAGTCCGATCATCAGCACGATGATCAGCGGCGGCAGAAACAGATGGCGAATCAGACGAGGCTTCACGGCAAGTGATGGCGGCGCTGCGCGATAGAGATTGGGGTCGCATTTCATCACAGTTGCCTTGGGTCAACCAGCATGGCTAACAGCATCCCGGTTTGTTCGAGCGCGGAACCTGTGGCGAGGGGATTTATCCCCGATCGGCTGCAAAGCAGTCGTCAAACCGGCAGATGCGGTTTGATTTTGAAATGCTGGGGTCGCTTCGCGGCCCATCGGGGATAAATCCCCTCGCCACAAAGCTCCCTCGCCACAGCGTTCAGTGTGTTGCTTTTAGTGCTGCAGGATTTTCTCGAGGAAATGCTGCGCGCGTTCGGAGCGTTGGCTGATGTCGCCAAAGAACTCTTCTTTCTTGCAGTCTTCGATGATCTTGCCGGCGTCCATGAAAATCACGCGGTCAGCCACTTTGCGGGCGAAGCCCATTTCGTGGGTCACGCACATCATGGTCATGCCTTCCTGGGCCAGTTGCACCATCACGTCGAGCACTTCGTTGACCATTTCCGGGTCGAGCGCCGAGGTCGGTTCGTCGAACAGCATGACGATCGGGTCCATCGCCAGCGCGCGGGCAATCGCCACACGCTGCTGCTGACCGCCGGACAGTTGCCCCGGGTGCTTGTGGGCATGCGCCGACAGGCCAACGCGTTCCAGCAGTTGCAGACCTTTTTTGGTCGCTTCTTCCTTGCTGCGGCCCAATACCTTGATCTGCGCAATGGTCAGGTTTTCGGTGATGGTCAGGTGCGGGAACAGCTCGAAATGCTGGAACACCATGCCGACGCGCGAGCGCAGTTTCGGCAGGTTGGTCTTCGGGTCGGCAATCGAGGTGCCATCGACGACGATGTCGCCTTTCTGGAACGGCTCCAGCGCGTTGACGCATTTGATCAGGGTCGACTTGCCCGAACCCGATGGGCCGCAGACCACGATCACTTCGCCTTTCTTGACCTCGGTGCTGCAATCAGTCAGCACCTGGAAGTCGCCATACCACTTGTTGATGTTCTTGATGGAGATCATACGGCAAACCTTTTTTGCAGACGCTTGACCAGCAGCGAGGCGGAAAAGCTGATGATGAAGTAAACGACACCGGCAAAGATCAGGAACTCGTTGGAACGACCGATGATGTCGCCGCTGGAGCGGGCGGAGTTGAGGAAGTCCACCAGGCCCACGGTATAGACCAGCGAGGTGTCCTGGAACAGGATGATCGACTGTTGCAGCAGCAACGGGGTCATCTTGCGGAACGCCTGGGGCAGGATGATCAGACGCATGGTCTGGCCATAGGTCATGCCCATCGCCTGCGCGGCGGCCATCTGGCCTTTGGGGATCGACTGCACGCCGGCACGGACGATTTCACAGAAGTACGCGGCTTCGAACATCATGAAGGCCACGACGCAGGACGTGAACGCGCCGATCGGGGTGTCTTCGCCGGTGATCCAGCGCAGCACGAACGGTACCGCCAGGTAGAACCAGGTGATCACCAGCAGCAGCGGGATCGAGCGGAAATAGTTCACATAGGCGCCGGCCACGCGGGACAGCAGTTTGCTGGACGACAGGCGCATCAGCGCGAGGATCGTACCGAGCACGATGCCGCCGACCACGCCCATGACCATCAGCTTCAAGGTCATGAGCATGCCGTTCCACAGGCCCGGGATCGCGGGGATGATGCCGCTGAAATCGAAGTCCATTATTTACCCCCCACGGAGATCAGGCCGGGCACCGCGACTTTCTTCTCGACCATGCGCATCAGCAGCATCAGGCTCATGTTCAGGGTGAAGTAGATCAGCGTGGCCAGGGTGAACGCTTCAAACAGGTTGGCCGAGAATTCGGCGGTCTGTTTGGTTTGCGCCAGCAGTTCCATCAGGCCGATCAGGGACGCCACGGAGGAGTTCTTGAAGACGTTGAGGAATTCCGAGGTCAGCGGCGGAATGATGATGCGGTAGGCCTGCGGCAGCAGCACGTTCCAGTAGATCTGCGGCAGCTTGAAACCCATGGCGCGGGCGGCGGATTCCTGGCCCCGCGGCAGCGCCTGGATACCGGTGCGCACTTGCTCGCAGACCCGGGCGGCGGTGAACAGGCCCAGGCACACGACGACGCTCAGGTAGGCCGAGGTGGTCGGGTTCAGATCCTGTTTGTACCAGTCCTGCAGGTTTTGCGGCAGCAGGTCGGGCACCAGGAAGTACCAGATGAACAGCTGAACCAGCAGCGGCACGTTGCGAAACAGCTCGACGTAGCACGTCGCGATGCCCGACACGAGGCGGCTCGGCACGGTGCGCATGACCCCCAGAATGGAGCCCAGCAGCAAAGCGATGATCCAGGCCACGACGGCGATGGCAATGGTCCAGCCCAGACCGGAGATGAACCAGTCGAGATACGTCTCGCTGCCCACGCCGGTGGACTTGAAGAACACGCCCCAGTCCCAGTTGTAATTCATTAGGGTCTCCCCTCGAAATCGATCGATGTACAAGCACCCGCTTGGGGAAGATCCTTTCCCGTCCGACGTTGAACGTCGGGCACACGCGATCGGCTCGGAAACCGCCTGGTCGAGTGTTCCACAGTAAAGCCAGCAGGTAGTAACAGACGTCTGAGGGAGGTTGCTCCCTCAGACGACAGGTTAGTCAGGAATCAGATTTTTACGTCAGGCGCAGGCTTGTCGCTCGGATTGGCGATCAGCTCTTTCACCTTGTCGCTCATCGGGAAGTTGAGGTTCAGGCCCTTTGGCGGAATCGCGGTTTCGAACCACTTCTTGTAGATCTCGTTGATCTTGCCGGACTTGTACAGGCCGACGATGGCGTCATCCACAGCCTTCTTGAAGGCCGGGTCGTCTTTACGCACCATGCACGCGTAGGCTTCGAAGGATTGCGGAGTACCGGTGATGACCCAGTCGTCCGGCTTCTTGGCCTTGGCTTCTTCACCGGCCAGCAGGGCGTCGTCCATCATGAAGGCAACGGCGCGGCCGCTTTCCAGCATGTTGAAGGATTCGCCGTGGTCCTTGGCGGAGATGATGTTCATGCCCATCTGCTTGTCGGCGTTCATCGCTTTGATGATGCGCTCGGACGTGGTGCCAGCGGTGGTCACGACGTTTTTGCCTTTGAGGTCGGCGAAGTCTTTGTAGGACGGGTTGCCATCCTTGTCTTTCTTGACCAGCAGACGGGTGCCGATTTCGAAGATGTTGACGGTGAAATCGACCTGTTGGGCGCGTTCGGCGTTGTTGGTGGTCGAGCCGCATTCGATATCCGCAGTGCCGTTCTGGATCAGCGGGATACGGGTTTGCGAGGTCACCAGGTTGTACTTGACCTGCAGGTCTGGCTTGTTCAGGTCTTTTTTCAGGGCTTCAACGATGGCCACTTGAATGTCGTGGGAGTAGCCCACTGGCTTGCCGGAAGCATCCGCGATGTAGGAAAACGGGATGGAGCTGTCGCGGTGAGCGAGGGTGATGGTGCCGGAATCGTTGATTTTCTTCAGGGTGCCGGTGAGTTCGGCGGCGAAAACTGGTGTGCTGATCAGAGCGGCCGCAATGGCTGCGCCCAGGATAGGGGGAACGATGCGCATCAAATTTTCCTCGAATTGTTTTTTTTATGGAGCCAGTTCGTCGGCCCTTTTGTGCTTCGAATGCCTGACGGCTCCTGAAGTGTTGGCACGGCAGGCATTCGTCGAGAGAGTGTAGAGCATGAGTCGTGCCAGACCAGTTGCAGTGGATCAACTGATTGATTAATAAGGAAATTAAAGTTTTTAGTTAGTGTTTTTGGCTGAAATTGATCCGGTTATCCGAATCGACCGGCAGGTCGCGTTCGGAAAACCGAACGATCTTTTAATCGCTGCCCTCATATTGATGATCGTTCGAGCCCACATTCCCTTGTGGCGAGGGGATTTATCCCCGATAGGTCGCGAAGCGGCCTTCTTTCAGCGCAAAGGCGAGGACCGCTTCGCAGTCCATCGGGGATAAATCCCCTCGCCACAGGGTTAGTGGCAGGCAAAGTAAGTCACGCAGCAAAAAGCCCCTGAATCTCTCAATTCAGGGGCTTTCGTTTTAAGCGAGGTTCAAATCACGCCGCTTCAGTCTTGCGGTTCTGCTCGACCTTGCCCAGGTAGGCCGCCAGTTTCTCCTGCTCGGCCGGGGTGGTGAACAGGCCCAGTTTGCTGCGACGCCATAGAATGTCATGCGCCGTGGTCGCCCATTCTTCGCTGCACAGGTAGTCAACCTCACGGGTATAGAGCCCGCCGCCGAGGTGTTCGCCCATGTCGGCCAGCGTTTCCACGCCTTCGAGCATGCGCCAGGTGCGGCTGCCGTAGGTGGTGGCCCAGCGGCGAGCGATTTCGCTCGGGACGAAGTCGAACTTGTCGCGGACCTGTGCGCTCAAGGCTTGTGGGGTGGTCATGTCTTCACCGCCGGGCAGGGTCGCGGTAGCGGTCCAGCTCGGGCGCATCTGGGTGAAGTACGGCATCAACTGGGCCATCGCCGACTCTGCGAGCTTGCGGTAGGTGGTCAGCTTGCCGCCGAACACCGACAGCAGCGGTGCCTCTTCGCCGCCGCCAGACAGGGCCAGGGTGTAGTCGCGGGTTACGGCCGACGGGTTGTCGGATTCGTCATTGCACAGCGGGCGCACGCCCGAGTAGCTGTGCTGGATGTCGTCGCGGCTGATCTGCTTCTTGAAGTGGGCGTTGACCACTTTCAGCAGGTAATCGGTTTCGCCGTCGGTGATTGCCACTTTTGCCGGATCGCCGGTGTACTCACGGTCGGTGGTGCCGATCAGAGTGAAGTGGTTCAGGTACGGAATAGTGAAAACGATGCGCTGATCTTCGTTTTGCAGGATATGCGCGTGATCGCCTTCGTACAGCTTCGGCACAATGATGTGGCTGCCCTGAATCAGGCGAATGCCGTATGGCGATTCCATCTTCAGGTCGTCACGGATGAACTTGGCGACCCATGGACCGGCGGCGTTCACCAGCGCTTTGGCGGTGATCGAAAACAGGCTGCCATCGGCGCGTTCCAGGTTCAGGTACCACAGCCCCTTGGCGCGGCGGGCGCTGACGCAACGGGTTTGGGTGTGAATATGGGCGCCGTGTTCACGGGCAGCCATCGCATTCAACACAACGAGGCGGGCGTCGTCGACCCAGCAGTCGGAGTATTCGAAGCCTTTCTTGATTTCGCTTTTCAGCGCGCTGTCGGCACCGAACTTCAGGCTTTTCGAACCTGGCAGCTTTTCGCGCTTGCCGAGGTTGTCATAAAGGAACAGGCCCGCGCGGATCATCCACGCCGGACGCAGGTGCGGGCGGTGCGGCAGCACGAAACGCATCGGCTTGACGATGTGCGGCGCCTTGGCCAGCAGCACTTCGCGCTCGGCCAGTGCTTCACGCACCAGACGAAATTCGTAATGTTCGAGGTAGCGCAGGCCACCGTGGATCAGCTTGCTGCTGGCCGACGAAGTGTGGCTGGCCAAGTCATCCTTTTCGCATAGGAATACCGAAAGACCGCGACCGGCGGCATCCGCTGCAATCCCCACGCCATTGATCCCGCCGCCAATCACGGCAACATCATAGATCTCGGCAATCGGGGGCGTACGCAAGGTAGAGGTGGACATCGGCTGGCCTCGGGCTCTTTTGATTTTCTGTCTTGGAAATCGAACATAAATGTTCATTTGCGAAAATGGTAGCCCATAAAGACGCGCGCAGCCAGTCGCCTTCGATTGAAAAAACTCATCGAAGGGCGGCTAAAAGAAAATTTTCGAACATTATTGAGGCGGGGATGCTCTCTGTGGCGAGGGGATTTATCCCCGATGGGCCGCGTAGCGGCCCCTCAATGTTGGATATCAGGCACACCGCATTGGGTGGTTTTGGGACTGCTTCGCAGCCCATCGGGGATAAATCCCCTCGCCACAGGGGAATGTCGACGGGATTAAACGACTTCCAGACGAATCTTGTGCTGGCTCAGCAATTGCGCCAGCGCCGGCACCGGTTGCTGATCGGTCACCAGGCAGTCGATCAGGCTGATCGGCCCGAGGCGGATCATCGCGTTACGCCCGAACTTGCTCGAGTCCGCCGCCAGAATCACCTGCCGCGCGTTGGCGATGATCGCCTGCGACACGCGGACTTCCTGATAATCGAAGTCGAGCAGGCTGCCGTCTTCGTCGATGCCGCTGATACCCACCAGTGCAAAATCGACCTTGAACTGATTGATGAAGTCCACGCTCGCCTGACCGACCACACCGCCGTCACGGCGCACGTTGCCGCCGGTCAGCAGCACATCGAAATCATCCTTGGCACTGAGCATCGAGGCGACGTGCAGGTTGTTGGTGATGATCTTCAAATGGTTGTGATTGAGCAGGGCGCGGGCAATCGATTCGGTGGTGGTGCCGATGTTGATGAACAGCGAGGCGTGATCGGGGATCTGCGCGGCGATGGCTTCACCGATGCGTTGTTTTTCGTCGCGCATCTGATCGGCGCGCATCGCATAGGCGGTGTTTTCGACGCTGGAATCGTAGGCCGCGCCGCCATGGTAGCGACGCAACAGATTGGCTTCCGCGAGCTGATTGATGTCGCGGCGGATGGTTTGCGGGGTCACAACGAACAGCGTGGCCATTTCCTCGATGCTCACATAGCCGCGTTCGCGGACCAGCTCGAGGATTTGCTGCTGACGGGGAGGCAGATTCATGGGGCTTCCTTTGGGCTGCCATGCAAAATTTGCCCATGATGACGCAGGAATCTCCTCCCGACCAGTTTCCAAACAACGTGAAAGCTACTGCGCTCGGCAATCCTGCGTTAAAAACAGGCTCGGACTGCTCATTTACAAACCCGTAAACTCCGCGTCCTCGCCTGTTTTTGCCTTGTCTTGCCTTCGCTCGCTACGCTTTCACGCTGTTTGGACAGCTTAAGTCAGTCTTCAGACTGGCTTATTCAGCGTCTTCACGCGCCCAGTCACGGGTGCGGCTGACGGCTTTTTTCCAGCCTTTGTACAGTTTCTCTTTCTCGACTTCGTCCAGGCTCGGTTCGAACTCGCGCTCGATTACCGCTTTGCCGCGCAGTTCTTCCAGGCTGCCCCAGAAACCGCACGCCAGACCGGCCAGATACGCCGCGCCCAGTGCCGTGGTTTCGCGCATTTGCGGGCGCTCGACCTGGGTGCCGAGGATGTCGGCCTGGAACTGCATGAGGAAGTTGTTGGCGACCGCGCCGCCGTCCACGCGCAGGGCCTTGAGGCGTTCGCCGGAGTCCTGTTGCATGGCGTCGAGCACATCGCGGGTCTGGTAGGCGATCGACTCCAGCGCGGCACGGATGATGTGATCCACGCGCACGCCGCGCGTCAGGCCGAACAGTGCGCCACGGGCATACGGGTCCCAGTACGGAGCGCCCAGACCGGTGAACGCCGGTACCAGGTACACGCCGTTGCTGTCCTTCACTTTGTTGGCGAAGTATTCGGTGTCGTGAGCGTCGTTGACGATCTTCAGTTCATCGCGCAGCCACTGCACGGTCGAGCCACCGTTGAAAACTGCGCCTTCCAGGGCGTAAGCCACTTCGCCACGCGGGCCGCAAGCGATGGTGGTGAGCATGCCGTGCTGCGATTTCACCGCTTTGTCGCCGGTGTTCATCAGCAGGAAGCAGCCAGTGCCGTAGGTGTTTTTTGCCTGGCCCGGCTCGACGCACATCTGGCCGAACAGTGCCGCTTGCTGGTCACCGGCGATACCGCCGATGGCGATGCCGCTCTTGGTGCGACCGTAGATTTCCGAAGACGCTTTCACTTCCGGGAGCATCTCGCGCGGGATGTCGAGGATTTCCAGCATCTTCGAATCCCACTCCAGCGAGTGGATGTTGAAGAGCATGGTGCGCGAGGCGTTGGTGTAGTCGGTGACGTGCACTTTGCCGCCGGTGAATTTCCAGATCAGCCAGCTGTCGACGGTGCCGAACAGCAGTTCGCCGTTGCGCGCACGCTCGCGGCTGCCTTCGACGTTGTCGAGGATCCACTTCAGCTTGGTGCCGGAGAAGTACGGGTCGGTGACCAGACCGGTGTTGTCGCGGATGTACTCTTCGTGGCCATCGCGCTTGAGCTGCTGGCAGATCTCGGTACTGCGGCGGCACTGCCAGACGATGGCGTTGTACACCGGACGACCGGTGGTCTTGTCCCAGACCACGGTGGTTTCACGCTGGTTGGTGATCCCGATGGCGGCGACCTGATCGTGATGCAGACCAGCCTGGGCCAGCGCTTCGACCATTACCGCGCTCTGGGTGGCAAAGATTTCCATCGGATCGTGTTCGACCCAACCGGCTTGCGGGTAGTGCTGGGCGAATTCGCGCTGGGCGGTGCAGACCACGTTCGCGTCGCGGTCGAAGATGATCGCGCGGGAGCTGGTCGTACCCTGATCGAGGGCAATGATGTAGTTCTTATTCTGAATGTCGGTCATGTCGATTGCCTTGGACGAAATAAGGGAGAGTGGGCCGTGGCGCGGGTTCTAAATGGGCAGGAACCCGCGCCGACTGTTTCAAGAAGTTCTTGGTTTGCCGTCAATGGCCGGTTCTGCATCCTTTGTAGCAGGTGTGGCGCCGGTCAGGTGACGGGCAATGAGCCCGCGATACCCGGCAGCGCCGAGGCAGGCACCGACAATCGGTGCAAAAATCGGTATCAGGAAGTACGGAATATCGCGGCCGCCAGTGAAGGAAATTTCACCCCAGCCGGCGAAGAAAGTCATCAGTTTCGGACCGAAGTCCCGGGCCGGGTTCATCGCAAAACCGGTCAGCGGGCCCATCGAGCTGCCGATCACGGCAATCAGCAAACCGATCAGCAGCGGGGCCATCGGGCCTTTCGGCAGGCCGTTGTTGTCGTCGGTCAGGGCCATGATCACGCCCATCAGGATCGCGGTGATGATCATCTCGACCAGGAACGCCTGGGCGGTGGACAGCACTGGATTGGGGAACGTCGAGAACACCGAGGCCAATTCGAGGCTGGCGGCCGTGCCACGCACCATGTGATGGGTTTGTTCGTAATCGAAGAACAGGTTGCTGTACAGCGTGTAAACCAACAGCGCGCCGCAGAAGGCGCCAGCGATCTGCGACAGGATATAGAACGGCAGTTTGCGCTTTTCGAAGTCGGCGAAAATGCTCAGGGCGATACTCACGGCAGGGTTCAGGTGCGCGCCGGAAACGCCGGCGGTCAGGTAGATCGCCATGCTCACGCCGACGCCCCAGATGATGCTGATTTCCCACAGACCGAAGCTGGCGCCCGCGACTTTGAGCGCGGCGACACAGCCGGTGCCGAAAAAGATCAGAAGTGCAGTCCCCAGAAACTCGGCCAGGCATTGGCCGGAAAGCGATGGTTGCTGTAAAGCAGTTGTCATTGAAAACCTCGGTTTTTGTTGTTGTCTGGCGCGTTTGCCGTCAGGGCAAGGCGCGATTTTCCCCGGGGCAGGATCCCCATCCTGTTCCCGGTTTACTGCTGGGTGCTGCAGTGACGATAATTCTTACATTATTCAGATTCGAAAAAATATAGACAAGAAACAAACCTGTCAAAGGTCGAAAGTGAACCGTCGGTCACAATTCAACTATCAACCTGCTGAATGGTCCTGCCAATGGCGGCGGCGATAGCCTGGCGACTCACACGCAAAGCCCGGAAAACGGGGCTTGCGCTAGAGCCTTTTGCGCTGTGATGACCTAGAATCCGGCGCAGGATTTTTCTGTTGATGCCGAGCCTGGAGCTGCCATGACCCCTGCGTTGGACTTGTTGAAAAAAGTTCGTGCCGAACATCGCGTGCACAGTTACGAACATGACCCGAAGGCCGCGTCCTACGGGCTGGAGGCCGCAGAGAAACTGGCGCTGGAGCCGGCGCAGGTGTTCAAGACGTTGCTCGCTGCCAGCGAAAAAGGTGAATTGCTGGTGGCGGTGGTACCGGTCGTCGGAAGCCTTGATCTCAAGGGGCTGGCACACGCGGCGGGCGTGAAGAAAGTCGAAATGGCTGACCCGGCTGCGGCGCAACGCTCCACCGGTTACCTGCTGGGCGGGATCAGTCCGCTGGGGCAGAAGAAGCGTCTGCGCACCTTCATCGATAACTCGGCTCAGGGTTTTGCGACTATTTATGTCAGTGCTGGCCGACGCGGCCTGGAGGTCGAGTTGGCGCCCGCCGTACTCGCCGAGCACACCCAGGGCAAATTTGCCGACATCGGTCGGGTGTAACGCTGAATTCTGTATGAAGAAAATTGGCCGGTTCTGTCACTGGCGCTGATCCGGCCCGCGCCGCATGCTCTGCCCACGGACTTAGGGAGAAGGTTATGCAGCTTGAGTTTCATCAGGTCGACGCGTTCAGCGACCGACCGTTCAGTGGCAATCCGGCGATGGTGTATCGGCTCGACGCATGGCTTGCGGATGAGTTGATGCAGAAGATCGCCGCCGAACACAATCTGGCGGAAACCGCGTTCGTGGTGCGCGAAGGCGCCGCGTGGCACATCCGCTGGTTCACTCCGACCACCGAAGTGCCATTGTGCGGGCATGCGACGCTGGCCAGTGCCCACGTGTTGTTCGAGGTCTACAAGGAAAACGTCGAGCGTCTGGACTTCACCTGCAAGTCCGGGCCGTTGAGCGTCAGCCGCGAAGGCGATCGCCTGTGGCTGGACTTTCCGTCGATCGTGCCATCGGCGATTGGCGTGACGCTGGATGTCGAGCGTGCGCTGGGTGTCGAGGCGGTGGATGTGCTCGGTTCCAACGAGTTGTTCGTGGTGCTGGAGTCGGAGCAGGCAGTGCTCGACTGCACACCGGACATGGTCGCGCTGGCGAAACTGCCGTGGCTCGGCGCCATCGTGACGGCGCGCGGCAATCAGCATGATTTTGTCTCGCGTTATTTTGCGCCGGCCATTGGTATCAACGAAGATCCGGTCACCGGTTCGACGCATTGCAGCTTGATTCCGTACTGGTCGAAACGTCTGGGCAAGTCGAGCCTGACCGCGTGCCAGCGTTCGGCGCGGGGCGGGGAGTTGTTCTGTCGGCTGGAGGGGGAGCGGGTGAAGATCGGCGGGAATGCGACGCTGGTGGCCAGCGGTACACTGATCCTCGGTTAACGCAAGACTTTGTTGGAGTGAGCCTTTGTAGTGAGGGGATTTATCCCCGATGGGCTGAGCAGCAGCCCCAAACCATTACTTGCACAGTGCCAGGCACTCCGCGGTGCAGGTTAAAGGGCCGCTTCGCGCCCCATCGGGGATAAATCCCCTCACCACAAAAAACCTCCACACTCCGATGTTCTGTTTGATCAGAGGGCGGTGCTGTAGCGGCGGACGCCGTTTTCCACTGCCGGGATTTGTGCGGCGGTGCTGCCCGATGCCTGGAACAGGACCAGGTGTTCTGCAGCAACCCGAATCCCGACATCCGCACCCACCTGATGGTCGGCATGGCTGGGGAAGATCGATTCCAGCTGCGCGCCGGTCGGCAGTTGCAGGCGATACAGGGTCGAGGCACCGAGGAAGGTCTTGCCGACGATGCGTGCTTTCAACGCGCTGTCCGGCGCATAAACGATGTCATCCGGACGCAGCAACACATCTACCGCGCCGCCCACCGGCCAGGTATAGGCCCGGTTGCCGCGCAGTTCGCCGAGTTCGGTCTGCACCGATTCCGGGCTGCCGAGCTGACCGCGAATGAAATAACCCTGACCAATGAAGCTGGCCACAAACGGCGTCGCCGGCTCGTGGTAGAGATTGTAGGGTGTGTCCCACTGTTCCAGCCGACCTTCCTTGAATACACCAACATGATCGCTGACGGCGAAGGCTTCTTCCTGGTCGTGGGTCACCAGAATCGCACTGGTGCCACGGGCCTTGAGAATGTCGCGCACTTCGTGGCTGAGCTTGCGCCGCAGTTCGCCATCGAGGTTGGAGAACGGTTCGTCGAGCAGCAGAAGTTGCGGTTCTGGCGCCAGGGCGCGGGCGAGGGCGACGCGTTGTTGCTGGCCGCCCGAAAGCTCGTGCGGGAAGCGTTTGCCGAGGTTCTTCAGGTTGACCAGTTCCAGCAGCTCTTCAGTGACGCGCGCCTTGTTCGGGTGCTTGCGGATCCCGAAGGCGATGTTGTCCGCGACGCTGAGGTGCGGGAACAGCGCGTAGTCCTGGAACACCATGCCGATTCGGCGTTTCTCCGGGGCCAGAGTGAAACCGGCGCTGGAAATGGTTTCGCCGCCCAAAGTGATTTCCCCTTCGTGCACCGGTTCAAAACCGGCAATCGCGCGCAGGGTGGTGGTCTTGCCGCAGCCGGACGAGCCGAGCAGGCAGCCGATGTCGCCGGCGTTGAGGTGCAGATTGAGGTTCTGCACCACGCGTTGATCTTGGTAGCCGCAAGCGAGGTTGCGCAGGTTCAGCAGTAATTCATGACTCATGCGTGGTGATATGCCGGTTCGACGAGGAACTCAAGCAGGGCCTTCTGTGCGTGGAGACGGTTTTCTGCCTGATCCCAGGCAACGGAGCGCGGGTCATCGAGCAGGTCGAGGCTGATTTCTTCACCGCGGTGCGCCGGCAGGCAGTGCATGAACAGCACATCTTCAGCCGCCAGATCGAGCAGGGCGCGGGTCACCTGGAACGGTGCAAACAGCTTCAGGCGCTTGGCAGTTTCCTCTTCCTGACCCATCGAAGTCCAGACGTCAGTGCTCACCAGGTGCGCACCGCGCACGGCGTCTTGCGGATCGCGGACGATGGTCACGCGATCGCCGGCGCGGGCGACGAACTCAGGATTGGGCTCGTAGCCTTGCGGGCAGGCAACGCGCAACTGGAAGTCGAACTGGATCGCCGCTTCTATATAGCTGTTGCACATGTTGTTGCCGTCGCCGATCCACGCCACGGTCTTGCCCTGAATCGAGCCACGGTGTTCGAGGAAGGTCTGCATGTCGGCCAGCAACTGGCACGGGTGCAGGTCATCGGACAGGCCGTTGATCACTGGCACGCGCGAGTTGGCGGCGAATTCGGTCAGGGTGCTGTGGGCAAAGGTACGGATCATCACCGCATCGAGCATGCTCGACATGACGATGGCGCAGTCGCCAATCGGCTCGCCACGGCCCAGCTGGGTGTCACGCGGCGACAGGAAGATCGCCTGGCCACCGAGCTGGATCATGCCGGCCTCGAAGGAGATCCGGGTACGGGTCGAGGATTTCTCGAAGATCATCCCCAGGACGCGGTTTTTCAGCGGCTCGAACAGTACGCCGCGGTTACGCAGGTCCTTGAGCTCAACGCCTCGACGGATCACGCTGACCAGCTCTTCGGGCGTGCAATCCATCAGGGAGAGAAAGTGCCTTGCGCTCATCATTGACTACCTTTTTGTTACAAACCGCAGATGCTCAAAGCCTTGTTTAACGGAACAACGGGCGAGACCTGCGGCGTAAGCCGCACGGGGCGACGAAATAGGGGAAGGCGCGATATTGACACTAAATGTCGCGTTACGCCAATAGGCTACGGATTTTGCGGGACTCGGAGGATGTTTCGTATCTTGCTGTCGGACATATGAAGACCGGTTCAAGGCCGCAGCGAGCCTCTTTGTACACCGGCCTTGCAGGGCTTGGCAATTGAGTGTGGCGGGGATCGAGTCGCCTGGGTCGGTTTACGACCGTGGCGCCATGCCATCACTTGGTCGGATGCTCGGACTGAAACATTTGCTAAAGCAAAGTGCTGGGTTATAAATAAGTTTCGAGCGACGCAGGAAGCCTCCGCATGGAATCGAAAGAAAAACTGTTAATGGAACTGCTGGGTCACACGGCTCGCTCATTGACCCATCTCACCGCGTCGGTGACCTCAATGTCCTTCGAACTGCTGCGCAGCGAAGACGAAGTGGTCAAGACCGCCGGCCGTCACATGATCGATCGCATGGCGACCATCAGTGCCGGGCTCGACGAGCACTGGCGGCTGATCGGCGAACTCACCGGCGTGCATGTCGCCCACGAGCAGATCGAAACCATTCAGGAAATTCAGCTGGCCGCGCCGCCGCAACTGCCGTCGAATTGATCATGGCGGTGTATCGGCTCGCCTGATAACCGTCGATTCACAA
The DNA here is from genome assembly GCF_052045635.1 of Pseudomonas sp. 22189. NCBI lineage: Bacteria > Pseudomonadati > Pseudomonadota > Gammaproteobacteria > Pseudomonadales > Pseudomonadaceae > Pseudomonas > Pseudomonas sp. 22189. The sequence goes on along the minus strand of NZ_JBQEPG010000011.1, from coordinate 176,367 downwards.
GACGAACGTCGCTGGCGCAGGATCTGCGCCGGGGCCATAGTTTTGTTCCCGCGGGCCTGATTGCCTGCCCAGAACAAGACAGAGACTGGCCATGACCAAGACTCTCCATCACCGTGCCTGCCACCTGTGCGAAGCCATCTGCGGCCTGACCATCGAGACCACCGAAACCGATGGCAACGTCGCGATCACCTCGATCAAGGGCGATGCCCTCGACACCTTCAGTCGCGGGCACATCTGCCCCAAGGCCGTGGCCCTGCAAGACATCCAGAATGATCCCGATCGCCTGCGTCAGCCGATGCGCCGGGTCGGCAACGAATGGCTGCCGATCGAGTGGGACGAGGCCTTTGCACTGGTGGCCGAGCGTCTGGCGGCGATTCAGGAGCGTCACGGGCAGAATGCGGTGGCGGTCTACCAGGGCAACCCGAGCGTGCACAACTATGGGCTGATGACTCACAGCAACTACTTTCTCGGCCTGCTGAAGACGCGCAATCGCTTTTCGGCGACTTCGGTCGATCAGTTGCCGCATCACCTGAGCAGTTACCTGATGTATGGCCACGGCTTGCTGTTGCCGATTCCGGACATCGATCACACCGATTTCATGCTGATCCTCGGCGGTAACCCGCTGGCTTCCAACGGCAGCATCATGACCGTGCCGGATGTCGAAAAACGCCTGAAGGCGATTCAGGCGCGCGGCGGTAAAGTGGTGGTAGTCGACCCGCGGCGCAGCGAAACCGCAGCCATCGCCGATCAGCACTTGTTTGTGCGGCCTGGTGGCGACGCGGCGCTGTTGTTTGGCTTACTCAATACGCTTTTCAGCGAAGGTCTGACCCGCGACAGTCACTTGCCGGTTGATGGCCTCGATGAAGTGCGCGCAGCCGTCGCCACTTTCACTGCCGAAGCCATGAGTCCGCTGTGTGCGGTGCCGGCCGAGCAGATCCGCCAACTGGCGCGGGATTTCGCTGCGGCACCGAGTGCGGTGTGCTACGGGCGCATGGGCGTTTCAACTCAGGCGTTCGGCACCTTGTGTCACTGGGTGGTGCAATTGATCAATCTGGTCACCGGCAACCTTGACCGGGTGGGCGGCGCGTTGTGCACCGAGCCGGCGGTGGATCTGGTGGCGTCGACCTCGGGCGGGCATTTCAACAAGTGGCAGAGCCGGGTGTCCGGACGGCCCGAGTACGGCGGCGAGCTGCCAGTATCGGCGCTGGCCGAAGAGATGCTCACTGAAGGCGAAGGGCAGATTCGCGCGCTGATCACAGTGGCCGGCAATCCGGTGTTGTCGACGCCCAACGGTCGGCAACTGGAGCAGGCGCTGGACGGTCTGGAGTTTATGCTCAGCATCGACCTGTACATCAACGAAACCACGCGTTACGCCGACCTGATCCTGCCGTCGACCTCGGCGCTGGAGAACGATCACTACGACACTACGTTCAACCTGTTCGCGGTGCGCAACGTCACTCGCTTCAACCGGGCGATTCTCGCCAAACCAGAGGGAGCGTTGCACGATTGGGAGATCTTCGTCGGCCTGGCCAAATCCTTTGCCGAAAAGACCGGCAAGGAACTGAAGCCGACCCTGCCGCCGGCGAAGATGATCGATATGGGCCTGCGCATGGGGCTGTATGGCGATACGTCCGATCGGAAGCTGTCATTGGCGACATTGTTCGATCATCCGCACGGGATTGATCTTGGGGCGTTGAAACCGAATCTTGCTGCTCGCCTCAAGACGCCAGATCAACGGGTGCAGGCTGCGCCGCCGGAGATCCTCGCTGATCTCGCACGCTTTGCGGCCTTGCAGGCACCGGCAGCCGATGAGCTGCTGATGATCGGCCGGCGCCATGTGCGCAGCAACAATTCGTGGATGCACAATTACCATCGGCTAGTGAAGGGCAAACCGCGTCATCAACTGCTGATGCACCCGGACGATCTGGCCAGTCGCGGGCTCGACGACGGGCAATGGGTGCGCGTCAGTTCGCGGGTCGGACAGATCGAAGTGGAGGTGCTCGGCAGCCTGGACATGATGAAAGGCGTGGTCAGCCTGCCCCATGGCTGGGGGCATGCGCGCCCGGGCGTGCAAATGGCGATTGCCAGTGGTCAGCCGGGGTCTAGCGCCAACGACCTGACCGATGAATGCCAGCTCGACGAGCTGTCGGGCAACGCGGCGCTCAATGGCGTGCCGGTGACGGTGGTGGCGGCTTGAATATGCCTGTCGGGGAGACCGAGCAGCGCGCTCGGGATTCCGTTACAATGCGTCACCGTGCCGACCCATGAGTCGGAAAGTTCAGCCGAGGTGCTCCATGGATATCATCGAAACGATTAAAGAGCAGATTGCCAACAACACCATTCTGCTTTACATGAAAGGCTCGCCGAATGCCCCACAGTGTGGCTTTTCCGCGAAAGCTGCGCAGGCTGTGATGGGCTGTGGCGAGAAGTTCGCCTACGTCGACATCCTGCAGAACCCGGAAATCCGCGCCAACCTGCCAAAGTACGCCAACTGGCCGACTTTCCCGCAACTGTGGGTTGGTGGTGAACTGGTCGGCGGCAGCGACATCATGGCTGAAATGTTCGCCAACGGTGAGCTGCAGACTCTGGTCAAGGAAGCATCGGCCAAGGCGGCTGCGGCCAAGTCCGAAGCCTGATCCGGCTTTCACTCGGCGCATGCTTCTGCTGTAGGAGCTGTCGAGTGAAACGAGGCTGCGATCTTTTGATCTTCAGCCAATAAAAAGCCCCGCACCTCGAAAGAGGGCGGGGCTTTTTAGTGCGCTGGAAAAGTTAACGCGAGTTGCCGGTGCAATCTGAAAAGATCGCAGCCTGCGGCAGCTCCTACTCCTCGCCCATCTGCGATTGCAGATAGTTCTCGAGACCGACTTTATCGATCAGACCCAGTTGGGTTTCCAGCCAGTCGATATGCTCTTCTTCGGATTCGAGAATGTCTTCAAGCAGTTCACGGCTGCCGAAGTCGCCAACCGATTCGCAATGGGCGATGGCGGCTTTCAGGTCGGCGTGGCCGGTCTTCTCGATGCGCAGGTCACACTCCAGCATTTCCCGGGTGTGCTCGCCGATGTGCAGCTTGCCCAGATCCTGCACGTTCGGCAGGCCTTCGAGAAACAGGATGCGTTTGATCAGCTTGTCCGCGTGTTTCATCTCGTCGATGGATTCGTGGTACTCGTGCTTGCCCAGCTTGTTCAGGCCCCAATCTTCATACATGCGGGCATGCAGGAAGTACTGATTGATCGCGACCAGCTCATTGGCAAGGATCTTGTTGAGATGCTGGATGACTGTAATGTCGCCTTTCATGATGGGAGTCCTGCCCTGTAATAGCCGTATATAAGGCGGAGTTTGAGCCGGGTACTTATAAGTGTCAAACCTAAGTTATTGAATAATAAATGAAATTAAATCTGAATAAGAATGTTTGTGTTCCGCGTCTGGCACCTAAGCACTTGATTTGCGGACATAAAAAAACCGGACATAAGTCCGGTTCTTCGAAATCTGGGTAATTACGCAGCCGTAAATTCTACCGGATAGGGGATCGCGGCCTGAGCGGTTTGCAGCTTGGTCAGGGTTTCGCGAACCACTTCCTTGGCCAGGCAGGCACATTTGCCGCATTGGCTGGCGACGCCAGTGGCCTGGCGGACTTCTTTGTAGCTGCAGCAACCTTCATAGATCGCTTCGCGGATCTGTCCGTCGGTGACGCCAGTGCAGAGGCAAACATACATAAGTGAGAACCGTCGCTGGTTGTGACTCAATTGCGATGGATCTTAATGTTAACGAGAATGATTGTCAAAGTGCTTTCTGAATGGTTTTCGATCGAAAGGCTGGTCACTGACGAACGGTGATTAATGGCGGATTGCCTGGCCCCGAAAATGCTGGTCTGTTATCGGCCTTGGGCAAAAAACCGTTAAGGACAGGCGAAAAACGCAGTGTATGATGGTCGGCCCTTGCGAAGAGGGTTCGTGTCACAGGGCTGTCGCCTGAGGGTGGCAGGCTGGCCCGGACCCTGAACTTCAAAGTTATTCACCAGGAGATATCCATGAGCGTACTCGTAGGCAAACAAGCCCCTGACTTCACCGTCCCGGCCGTACTCGGCAATGGCGAGATCGTTGACAGCTTCACCCTGTCCTCGGCCATCAAAGGCAAATACGGCCTGGTGTTCTTCTACCCGCTGGACTTCACCTTCGTCTGCCCGTCCGAGCTGATCGCTCTGGACAACCGCATGGCTGACTTCAAGGCGCGCAACGTGGAAGTGGTCGCCGTGTCGATCGACTCGCACTTCACCCACAACGCCTGGCGCAACACTCCGGTCAATAACGGCGGCATCGGCCAGGTGAAATACACCATGGCTGCCGACATGAAACACGAAATCGCCAAGGCTTACGACGTTGAATCCGAAGGCGGCGTGGCTTTCCGTGGCGCGTTCCTGATCGACGACAAGGGCGTCGTCCGTTCGCAGATCATCAACGACCTGCCGCTGGGTCGTAACATGGAAGAGCTGATCCGTCTGGTCGACGCTCTGCAATTCCACGAAGAGCACGGCGAAGTTTGCCCTGCCAACTGGAAGAAAGGCGACAAAGGCATGAACGCTTCGCCAGAAGGCGTCGCGGCTTACCTGACCGAGAACGCTGCTGCCCTGTAAGGCGCAACGTCGAGGTACAAAAAAACCGGCCCAAGTGGCCGGTTTTTTCATGCGCAGGAAATACCCGACGAGGATCAGTCGTCGAAGTCTTCCCAGCCGCCCATCTGTTTCCAGCGGTTGACGATGCCGCAGAACAGCTCGGCGGTCTTCTCGGTGTCGTAACGCGCCGAATGCGCTTCACGGCCATCGAAGTCGATGTCGGCGGCCTGACAGGCTTTCGCCAGAACGGTTTGACCGTAAGCCAGACCGGCCAGTGTCGCGGTGTCGAAGCTGGAGAACGGGTGGAACGGATTGCGCTTCATGTCCAGACGCGCAACCGCGGCATTCAGGAAGCCAAGGTCGAAACTGCTGTTGTGGCCGACCAGGATCGCGCGTTTGCAGCCATTGGCCTTCAGCGCCTTGCGCACGCCACGGAAGATGTCGGTCAGCGCGGTTTCTTCGCTGACCGCCATGCGCAGCGGGTGATCGAGCTTGATCCCGGTGAACTCCAGTGCGGCTGCTTCGATGTTGGCGCCTTCGAACGGCTCAACGCGGAAGAAGTAGGTGTGGTCCGGGTAAACGAAACCCTTTTCATCCATGGCGATGGTGGTCGCAGCAATCTCCAGCAGAGCGTCGGTGGCCGAGTTGAAGCCACCGGTCTCTACGTCGACGACAACCGGCAGGTAGCCGCGAAAACGCGCTGCCATTGGATGACGGGAACCGCCGCCGCCACCTTGACCGTCCAGTTCGTCGTCGAAATGGTCTTCACTCACGCGTGTTCCTCCAGCAGGCGCCAGCGCAGTTTTTCACCGGCGCGCAGCGGGATAACGTTCAGCTCGCCGAATGGCAGGCTGGTTGGGGCGGTCCATTCTTCGCGAACCAGGGTGATGCGATCGGTGTTGGCCGGCAGACCGTAGAAGCGCGGGCCGTTCAGGCTGGCAAACGCTTCGAGCTTGTCCAGCGCATTACGCTGCTCGAACGCTTCGGCATACAGCTCGATGGCGGCGTACGCGGTGTAGCAGCCGGCGCAGCCGCAGGCGGCTTCCTTGGCGTGCTGGGCGTGCGGCGCCGAGTCGGTGCCGAGGAAGAACTTCGCGCTGCCGCTGGTGGCGGCGTCGAGCAGGGCTTCCTGATGGGTATTGCGCTTGAGGATCGGCAGGCAGTAGAAGTGCGGCCGGATCCCGCCCACCAGCATGTGGTTGCGGTTGTACAGCAGGTGATGCGCGGTGATGGTCGCGCCAACGTTGGCCGAGGCTTCGTTGACAAACTGCACGGCGTCGCCGGTGGTGATGTGTTCGAACACCACTTTGAGCGTCGGGAAGCGCTCGACCACCCGGCGCATGTGCTCATCGATGAAAATCTTTTCGCGGTCGAAGACATCGACATCGCCACGGGTGACTTCGCCGTGGATCAGCAGCGGCATGCCGACTTCGGCCATGGCTTCCAGCGCCGGGAAGATCTTGTCGATGCTGGTGACTCCGGAATCGGAGTTGGTGGTGGCGCCAGCCGGGTACAGCTTGGCGGCGTGCACGAAACCGCTGGCCTTGGCCTCACGAATTTCTTCGGGCTGGGTGCGGTCGGTGAGGTACAGCACCATCAGCGGTTCGAAACGACTGCCGGCCGGGCGGGCAGCGAGAATCCGCTGGCGATAGCCATCGGCTTCAGCGGCGTTGCGCACCGGTGGTACCAGGTTGGGCATGATGATGGCGCGGCCAAAGGTGCGCGCCACATCGGCAACGGTATTGGTCAACACGGCACCATCGCGAAGATGAATGTGCCAGTCGTCGGGACGCAGCAGGGTCAGGCGGTCGGACATGAGGGGATTCCAGGCGGGTCAAACTGAGGGGAATGCTACCGGAAAAGACTCTTGCAGGCACTCGCTATCAAGTTTTGCCGGAACCTTCCGATAGCCCGTAGGTATGCCGTAAACATAGTGTGAATCGGTCTTTGTGTTACAGAAGCCAATGGAGCCTCCCGTGCGCCAGCGATATTTAGCCTTGCTCAGTGTGTTTGCCAGCCTCCCCGCGATGGCGCTCACCTACCAGACGCGTCTGGAGAACATTGAGTGGACGGTCGAGGGCGACAAGTTCGAGTGCCGTCTGACCCAGCCGATCACCGATTTCGGCTCGGGCCAGTTCGTGCGCAAGGCCGGCGAGCAGGCGATATTCCGCCTCAATGCCTACAACGCCATGCTCGGCGGCGGTTCTGCGACGTTGCTCGCGGCAGCTGCGCCCTGGCAGCCGGGGCGCAACGACATCAATTTGGGCAGCGTCAGAATCGGCACCGGCAACGTGCTGTTCAACAGTTCGCAATCCCAGGCCGGCGGGCTGATCAGCGGTTTGCTCGACGGTCGCAGTCCGGTGGTACGTCGTGCGTCCGGCGATGGCCGGGTTTCGGAAGTGCGTCTGTTGCCGGTGAAGTTCAGCAAAGCGTTCAATGATTACCAGACGTGTGTGGCGAAATTGCTGCCGCAGAATTTCGATCAGGTGAAACAGTCTCAGATAGGCTTTCCTGGCGAAGGCACCGATCTGGATGCCGACGCCAAGGCCAGGCTGCAGGTGATGCTCGAGTTCATGAAGGCCGACCCGACGGTCAATCACATCGAACTGGATGGCTATTCCGACAACAGCGGTAATCGCCTGACCAATCGTGAACTGTCGCGCCGGCGCGCGCTGGCGGTGGTCGACTTCTTCAAGGCCAACGGCATCGCCGAATCGCAGATCACCGTGCGGTTCCACGGCGAGCAATACCCGCTGGTGCCGAACAACAATGCAGCTAACCGGGCGAAGAATCGCCGGGTCAGCGTGAAGCTCGCGCGAGTCGCACCAACTACCGCGCCAGCCCCGCAAGCCAGTACGCCTGCCAATGCTGCAGCGACTTCCTGACCCACCGGTCATCGTCGCGCTCTCGACAGATTCTGTCGCTTTGTCGTCTTAAGCTGTCGCGCCTCTGTAAATTATCGGATTTGAGCGGTAGACTCCTCGGCTTTCCGTAGAACCCCGTGGAGTGATGGCATGGCGGACGTAAACAAGGTCGTTCTGGCGTATTCCGGCGGCCTGGACACTTCGGTGATCCTCAAGTGGCTGCAGGATACTTATAACTGTGAAGTGGTGACTTTCACCGCTGACCTGGGTCAGGGCGAAGAGGTCGAGCCGGCTCGCGCCAAGGCTCAGGCCATGGGCGTCAAAGAAATCTACATTGACGATCTGCGCGAAGAATTCGTGCGTGACTTCGTGTTCCCGATGTTCCGCGCCAACACCGTTTACGAAGGCGAGTACCTGCTGGGTACTTCCATCGCACGTCCGCTGATTGCCAAGCGCCTGATCGAAATCGCCAACGAAACCGGCGCCGACGCCATTTCCCATGGCGCCACCGGCAAGGGCAACGACCAGGTGCGTTTCGAACTGGGTGCCTACGCGCTCAAGCCAGGCGTGAAAGTGATCGCGCCATGGCGTGAGTGGGACCTGCTGTCGCGCGAGAAGCTGATGGACTACGCCGAAAAGCACGCGATCCCGATCGAGCGTCACGGCAAGAAGAAGTCCCCGTACTCGATGGACGCCAACCTGCTGCACATCTCTTATGAAGGCGGCGTGCTGGAAGACACCTGGACCGAGCACGAAGAAGACATGTGGCGCTGGACCGTCTCCCCGGAGAAGGCTCCCGACACCCCGCAATACCTGGAACTGACCTACCGCAACGGCGACATCGTTGCCCTGGACGGCGTCGAAATGACTCCGGCCACCGTACTGGCGACGCTGAACAAGATCGGTGGTGCTCATGGCATCGGCCGTCTCGACATCGTGGAAAACCGCTATGTCGGCATGAAGTCCCGTGGTTGCTACGAAACCCCGGGCGGCACCATCATGCTGCGTGCACACCGCGCCATCGAATCGATTACTCTGGACCGCGAAGTCGCTCACCTCAAAGACGAGTTGATGCCCAAGTACGCCAGCCTGATCTACACCGGTTACTGGTGGAGCCCGGAGCGTCTGATGCTGCAACAGATGATCGACGCTTCGCAGGTCAACGTGAACGGTGTGGTTCGTCTGAAGCTGTACAAAGGCAACGTGATCGTCACCGGTCGCAAGTCCGACGATTCGCTGTTCGACGCCAATATCGCGACCTTCGAAGAAGACGGCGGCGCGTACAACCAGGCTGACGCGGCGGGCTTCATCAAGCTTAACGCGCTGCGCATGCGCATTGCAGCCAACAAGGGCCGCAAGCTGTTTTAAGTCACGCAGGCCTGTATAAAAAATGGCGGCTTGTCCTTAGACAATACCGCCATTTTTTTATGCTCGTCTGGCGCTCTCCTGGATTGTCTGTCGCTACGGCCCATTCCGGGGGGTTCTTGAATACCCATTTCAGGCATCTGCCTTGCGTTTCATAGTTCGCTCAGAACCGTAGTGCTTTGTGTACTCACGTTATAGGCGACAAAGAGTTTCGCGCCGCCGCTTTTCTTCGACTGTCTGATAAGACTGAGCGTCATTTGCTTGAGCAAAATCTCGGACGCGGAATCGGTCAAAAATAGCACTGCCTTGGCCGATTGTTTGCCCAGGCGCGGAAAGTGTTCGACCAGAGTATTGAACGCCTGTGAGTTGTTCATCGGGCGTACATCTATGGCACGCAACGTGCCCATGGGTTTAGGGAACTGAATGTTGTGTTCAATCCACAGTTCCTCCGGGCAGGCTATTTCAGCAGACCGATGGGATTGCGTCTGGTCAGTACCTTGTTTTGGTAGCGTTCGTTCTGGTTTATTCGAATTTGATTTCTTTCCGGTTGCAATGGAAGTGTCTGTCGGAGACAAATCCGGGTTGCTCTCGGTGGTCTTGAGTTCCTCAAAGGTTTTTAGAAAGCTGTCGTCTTTCTCGAAATCCGAGGGGGCGTACAGAGAACGGTAGTTGAAGTTCAGTGTTAGAAAAAACAGCAGCAACAAGTAAAACGGGAAGCTGATCAGAAACCAGACATAGACCTCCCTTTCGTTGTTATCTAAAAAAGGCAAGGAAATGGCGGCTGATGATTCGGAAATAAATGCAAATATCGCAATTATAGTCATGGGGTTGGTTATCTTTTTTCTGACTTTTATCATGGGGAGTGCTCATTAAATGTGTGTTTCCAATAGGTGGAGTGGTTGGGTGTGGGTTGAAGTTTATACTTGAGGCTATTTTTATATTAAAGAAAATCAGTTGGGTAGAAGTATCTTGTTTCAGACATTGATTGTTAAAGTACTTTGAATGGTTTTTATGTTGTTTTTTACAATTGGTCATCTACCAAGTGCCGATCGCGGATGAGCCATAGGTATTCATTGAACAGCAATATTCTGTCTGCATTCGATGAGCAACTTGCTCTGAAAGCGAGTGCGCAAGGGCTTCAGGGCGTAGTATTTTTCACGTCGGTGCAGGGGGCGGAAAAACAGTTGTGTCATGGAAATAGTGCGTAAGTGGGTTTTTTTGTAGGAATAGTCTTTATTTGTTGTAGGGAATGTCTTTCGCTGGGAGTGCGATGGAACTCTCTTGTGCCATGTCGGAAGTGACTGGGCTATTGTGCGTGCTCTAAAAATTCGAACAGCGAAACTGGACTTGCCCATGAATAAAGTGCTGATCGTGGATGATCATCCCGTCATTCGTCTTGCTGTGCGTATGCTGATGGAGCGTCATGGCTACGAAGTCATTGCAGAAACGGATAACGGTGTAGATGCGTTGCAACTTGCGCGTGAACAGATGCCGGACATCGTTATCCTGGATATTGGAATACCGAAGCTCGATGGTCTTGAAGTTATTGCGCGTTTGAACTCGACACCGATGCCCTTGAAAGTTTTGGTGTTGACTTCCCAGGCCCCAGGGCATTTTTCAATGCGCTGCATGCAATCGGGGGCGGCAGGGTATGTCTGTAAACAGCAGGATCTGACAGAGCTGCTCAGTGCGATCAAAGCCGTACTGTCCGGATACAGTTATTTTCCCAATCAGGCCCTGCATACCGTACGTACCAGCCTCGGTAATGCCAGCGAGGCCGATATGGTAGACCGCCTGTCCGGGCGGGAAATGATGGTGTTGCAGCAATTGGCGCGAGGTAAAACGAACAAGGAAATCGCCGATGGCATGTTTCTCAGCAACAAGACGGTCAGCACTTACAAGACCCGCCTGCTATTGAAACTCAATGCCCGGTCGTTGGTGGATCTGATTGAACTGGCGCAACGCAACGGGCTTGTCTGATGCTCCTGAAGCCCGAGGCAACGTGGGCTGCGCCATGTCAGATGCTGCAGAAAGTAAAAAGCCTCCGGTCAGGGAGGCTTTCAAGTGTCAAAGATCAAAATCGTAATCGGCCAATTGCTTTTGCAGTCGGCGCTCCTCAAGCAGGTTGTCGATGGTGCGGCGTTTGCTCAGATTGGTCTTGGCGACTTCGACCACCGGTTCGGCGTCGTCGGTTTCTACAGCGGTGAAATCGTCATCTACATCCAGTTGTTCTTTGCTGTCAGTCATAAGGTGAACTCCAGGCTAAGACTGCCTTTGGCGCTCCTTATATCGATATTCCTGCTGCGGGTAAAAAAGATTTTTTCAATCGATAAATCAATTATTCCAATAGCCAATCAATCGTCAGAGGTTTTGTGTTTGTACTCGCACAAATCCTCGATTCGGCAGCTGCCACAGCGTGGCTTGCGCGCCAGACACACATAGCGACCGTGCAGAATCAGCCAGTGGTGAGAATCCAGCAGGTAGTCTTTTGGCACAAATTTCATCAGCTTCTTTTCAACTTCAACGACATTTTTACCCGGGGCAATACCGGTGCGGTTGCTCACGCGAAAAATGTGCGTGTCGACCGCCATGGTCAACTGACGGAAAGCGGTATTCAGGACCACGTTGGCCGTCTTGCGGCCGACGCCGGGCAGCGCTTCCAGTTCTTCGCGCGTCTGCGGGACTTCGCCATTGTGCAATTCGACCAGCATGCGGCAGGTCTCGATCACGTTTTTCGCTTTGCTGTTATAGAGACCGATGGTTTTGATGTATTCGGACAGCCCTTCGACGCCCAATGCGTGGATTGCAGCGGGGGTGTTAGCCACCGGGAACAGTTTGGCCGTGGCCTTGTTGACGCCGACGTCGGTTGATTGCGCCGAAAGAATGACCGCGATCAACAACTCGAACGGCGAAGAATAGGCCAGTTCGGTCTTCGGCTCGGGATTGTCTTCGTGAAGTCTGCGGAAGATTTCCAGACGTTTTGCGGCATTCATGGATGATGTGTTTCCTTGGAGAGAGCGTTCGAGCGGGTCCAGGCCTGGCGGGCGGCGAGCAGAAGCCCAAGCACGATAAAGGCGCCGGGAACCAGGGTGAACAGGTGCAGCCCTTCGTTGAACAGCACCAGGCCTTGCCAGTGCTCAGGCAGGCCACGGCCGATATGCCCCTGACCGAACAGTTCACGCAGTCCAGCCAGCGCGATCAGCAACCCGCTCGACAAGCCAAAAAATTTCAGGCGCAGGCCAAATGCCTGAGCAAAGAATCCATTGTATTCCAGCACCACGCATTGCAAGGCGATCAGCCCGGTATAGATTCCGAGTGACTGTTGCCACTGCAACGCCCAGCGTTGCGCGAGGATATTGGTGCAACTGGTCAGGGTGGCGGCCAGCAGCAGACTGGCCAGCATCCGGTCGCGGTCAGACAGTCGCGAGCGCAATGCGCCGAAACAGACACCGTAAACCGCCACGACGATGCCCGACATCAGCAGCATGCCCAGTGCGCTAGCCAGTGTTGTACTGGTGCCAAGTAGCACAACCAGCATCGAAGCGTTCGTCAGGTTCGTCGGCCGGTTCATGATCCGATCCCCAGCAAGGTTGTCCGGTGCTCATCAAAGTAGCGCAGGGCGTCGTGGATGGCATTGACGGTGGCCCGGGAGGTGATGGTCGCGCCCGCCAGTTGATCGAACTGTCCCTGATCCTTTTTCAGCGCCCAGCCTGCGTCGTCAGGCGCGTGACGCGATTGCCCGGCAAATGTCGCCAGCCAGTGGTTCGGCCAGTCGCCAATCAGTCCGCCGAGTGCGGGCGTTTCGTTGTGCCGCAGGGTTTTGACCCCCAACAGTCTGCCGTTGGCATCGATGGCGATCAGCAGTTCGATAACGCCGGCATAGCCCTCAGTCTGCGTGCGCAACAGCACCGCCACCGGCTGCCCGGCTTTGCTGGCGCGGTAACCCGCCAGCAGTTTGCTGTGGCTCAACGTCGTATCAGTCAACGCCAGTGGCTGCTTCAGCGGCTGATTGTCGTATGCATCGGCCGCGAGCACATCGAGCAGCTTGCGGCTGTCGAGCAGGGCTTGCTCGCTGGCAATCTGCGGCGCACTGGCGCGTTGCACCACATAAGTCAGGCCGAGCCCTGCGCCGGCCAGCAGCACGAGCGTCACAACAGAAACCGTGCGGCTCATGATTGCACCTGCGTCTGGCGGGCGGCGGCAAAACGTTCCAGCGCTGGCACGCAGAGATTCATCAGCAACACGGCAAATGCAACGCCGTCCGGGTAGCCGCCCCAGGTGCGGATCAGGTAGGTGAGCAAGCCGACGCCAACGCCGAACAGCAGCCGGGCCAGCGGACTTTTGGCGCCCGACACCGGTTCGGTGATGATGAAAAAGGCACCGAGCATGGTTGCCCCGCTCAACAGATGAAACAGCGGTGAGCCGTGGGAATCCGAACCCGAACCGTTCCAGCAGAGCAGGCTGACGACAAACAGGCTGGCAAGCATGCCGACCGGCGCTTGCCAGGCGATTACCCGGCGCTGCAACAGCCACAGCCCGCCGGCGAGAAACGCCAGATTGATCAACTCCACGCCGCGTCCGCCAAAGCGGCCGAACGCCGGGTTGGCGGCGAACAACTCATCCATGGTCAGGCTCTTGTTGATGCGCAGACTGTCCAGCGCAGTGGCCTGCACCCAGGCGTCCGGGGCCTGGCCCAGATTCAGGACTTGGGCAAAAGCGGCCTGCAGATTCATGCCGTGCGCCGGCCAGTGGGTCATCGGTTGTGGGAACAGCACCATCGCCAGGGCGAAACCGAGCATGGCCGGGTTGAACGGATTCTTGCCGACACCACCGTACAAATGCTTGCCGAACAGCAGACCCGAAGTCACCGCGGTCACGGTCAGCCACCACGGGCAGTAAGGCGGCAGGGCAGCGGCCAGCAGTGTCGCGCTGACCAGCGCGCTGCCATCGCTGAGCGTCGGTTGCAAAGGTTGGCGCCGCAGGCGGGTGACGCCAGCTTCGATCAGCAGCGCCGTGCTCGCCGCCAGAATCAAATTGATCAGCACGCCCCAGCCGTAACACCAGAACAGTGCCAACAATCCCGGCAGCGTGGCCAGCAGCACCTGCCTCATCGCCTGTTGCAGGCGATCATCCGGTGCCTCACGGGGCGACATGGTCTTGCACCTGACGCTCGGCGGCCAGCAGGCGAGCGCGGGCCTTGTCGAGGATGTCATTCGGTGTGTCGGCGCGGCGTTCGAGTTTGCTCAGGTCGGCGCGGGCGTAGGCCAATTCGGTTTTCAACTGGCGGAGCTGGTTGTCGATCGGGCGCTTTTCCACCCGGACCAGATCAGGCACAGGCTGCTCACTGGCCGCCTCTGCCACATGCAGGGCTTGCTCAGCATCACGCAGTGCCTGTTCCAGCGTGGCAATCTGCTGCGCGGGTGCTTCGGCGGTCTGAGCCTTTTTCAGTTCGGCGCGACGCATGGCCAACTGGATTTTTGCCCGTTTCAGATCCGCGTCTTTCGCTGGAGCCGGAACCGCAGCGGCTGGAACGGCGGCGCTGCTTTCGAGTTTTGCCAGCGCCTGTTCTGCCGCTTCGAACTGCTGTTGCAGCACGATCAGTTGCGATTGCTGTTCGAAGGTCGGCGGATGACCGAAGGCTTTCAGCGATTTGTGCAATTGCGCGCGGCTCATGGCGACATCGATCTTGGCTTTCTTCAGCGCCGCATCGGCGGTTGCGGCTTTCTGCGCGCGCACCCGTTCCAGAGCTGCCTGCACCGGATCGAGAGTGGCCGTCGCCGGTTGCGCAGCCCGTTGCGCGCGGGCTTCGCGCTCAGCCTGTTTGTGCTGTTCTTCGCGTTGCAGGCGGGCGTTGCGGCGTTCGAAACGCTGGCGCGCATGATCGCGTTTGGCCGTGCGTGCGCGCAGCTCTTCAAGGCTGGTCGCCAGGCCACCGACCACCGGCAAGGTGCCGAGCGGCAACGGGTGCATCTCGATGCAATCCACCGGACACGGTGCCACGCACAGGTCGCAACCGGTGCATTCGTCGATCAGCACGGTGTGCATCAGTTTCGCCGCGCCGACGATGGCGTCGATCGGGCAGGCCTGGATGCACTTGGTGCAGCCGATGCACTCGGCTTCGCGGATGTACGCCACTTGCGGCGGTGCCGCGCCACGGCTGACGTCCAGTTCCAGCACCGGTACTTTCAACAGTTCAGCCAGGGCGGCGATGGTTTCGTCGCCGCCGGGCGGGCACTTGTTGATCGGTTCGCCGTCGACGATGCCTTGCGCATAGGGCTTGCACCCGGGGTGGCCGCATTTGCCGCACTGGGTCTGCGGCAGGAGGGCATCGATGAGTTGAATCAGACTCATGTTTTGATCAGTCCACTGAATCCGAGAAAAATCACTGCGATCAGTCCGGCGCCGATCAGGTCGATCGGCAAGCCGCGAAAGGGCAGGGGAATGTCGTTGTCCGCCGTGCGTTCACGCAAGTCGCTGAACAGGCTCAGCACCAGCCAGAAACCCAGCCCGGCGCCCAGGCTCAACGCTGTTGCCTGCAGCAGGCCACGATCATTATGCGCATTGATCAAGGCCAGCCCGAGCACGCCGGCATTGCCCAACAACAATGGCCATAGCCCATCGAAGGGCCAGTCAGGCAGCGCACGGGTCAGCAGTTTCAATACCGGCGCGATCAGCAGCGCGTTGAGCGGCAAGAACACGAACAGGTGCAGGGCCTGCAGTTGCAGCGGTACCAGCAGCCAGTGCCAGATTGCGTAACCGGAGATGCCGACGCTCAGCATCAGGCACGCCGTCGCCAGCCCCAGCGCATGCACCTGGCGCCGACTGCCGGCCAGCAACGGATCGACGCCCAGCGGCCAGTGCAACACGAAGTTGTTGAGCAGGGCGGCACTGATCAGCGTAAGCGCAAGTTCGGTCATGGTTCTGCCGGCAGTAACGGGCGGGTGTCACTTAAGGTTAGGCATTATCCGGCACCCGCGAAGGGTGGGCCAGATATGAAAAATCCCACAGGCCTGCAGAACATGCCTGTGGGATCGTTTCAGCGCTGGGTCTTACTTGATGCGTTGACCCGGCTTGGCGCCGCTGTCCGGGCTCAGCAGGTAGATTTCCTCACCGCCAGGGCCGGCGGCCATCACCATGCCTTCGGAGATGCCGAACTTCATTTTCCGCGGCTTGAGGTTGGCGATCATCATGGTCAGGCGACCGTCGAGTTTCGACGGGTCCGGGTAAGCGCTCTTGATCCCGGAGAATACGTTGCGCTGCTCGTCACCGATGTCCAGCGTCAGGCGCAGCAGCTTGTCCGCACCTTCCACGTGTTCAGCCTTGACGATCAAAGCCACGCGCAGGTCGACGGCAGCAAAGGTGTCGAAGTCGATTTCCGGCGACAGCGGATCCTTGGCCAGTTCGCCGTTGCCCGCAGGCGCGGCGGCACCGGTGTCGGTCTGGCTGGCGGTCAGGTCTTCTTTCGAGGCGTCGGTCATGGCTTGCACTTTCACCGGGTCGATGCGGGTCATCAACGGCTTGAATTCATTGAGCTGATGGTTGGCCAGCAGCGTGGTGTGGTCGTTCCAGGTCAGCGGGGCGACGTTGAGGAATGCCTCGGCGTCGGCGGCCAGCAGTGGCAGCACCGGTTTGAGGAAGATCACCAGTTGGCGGAACAGGTTGATGCCGGTGGCGCAGATCGCCTGGACTTCATCCTGCTTGCCTTCCTGCTTGTTCAGCGACCATGGGGCCTTGTCGGCGATCCAGGCGTTGGCGCGGTCGGCCAGGGCCATGGTTTCACGCATGGCGCGGGCAAAGTCGCGGGCTTCATAGGCGTCGGCAATGCTTGGCGCCGCGGCAAGGAAGGCTTCGGTCAGTTCTGGCGCAGCATTGTTGTCGACCAGCAGGCCGCCGTTGCCCTTGTGGATGAAACCGGCGCAACGGCTGGCGATGTTGACCACTTTGCCGACCAGGTCGGAGTTGACCTTCTGCACGAAGTCTTCGAGGTTCAGGTCGAGGTCATCGACACCACGGCCCAATTTGGCCGCGTAGTAGTAACGCAGGTATTCCGGCGACAGGTGATCCAGGTAGGTACGGGCCTTGATGAACGTGCCACGGGACTTGGACATCTTCTGGCCGTTGACGGTCAGGTAGCCGTGCACGTTGATCCCGGTCGGCTTGCGGAAACCGGCGCCTTCGAGCATGGCAGGCCAGAACAGGGCGTGGAAGTTGACGATGTCCTTGCCGATGAAGTGGTACAGCTCGGCGGTGGAGTCCTTGCCCCAGAACGCGTCGAAGTCCAGCTCCGGCGTGCGGTCGCAGAGGTTCTTGAAGCTCGCCATGTAGCCGATCGGCGCATCCAGCCACACATAGAAATATTTGCCCGGCTCGCCCGGGATCTCGAAACCGAAGTACGGCGCATCGCGGGAGATGTCCCACTGTTGCAGGCCGGCGTCCAGCCACTCGGCGATCTTGTTGGCCACGGCGTCCTGCAGGGTGCCGCTGCGGGTCCAGGTCTGCAGCATCTGCTGGAAGTCTGGCAGCTTGAAGAAGAAGTGCTGGGAATCCTTGAGCACCGGAGTCGCGCCGGAGATGGCCGACTTCGGATCCTTCAGGTCGGTCGGGGCGTAGGTTGCACCGCATTTTTCGCAGTTGTCGCCGTACTGGTCTTCAGTGCCGCATTTCGGGCAGGTGCCCTTGATGAAGCGGTCGGCCAGGAACATTTTCTTTTCCGGGTCGAAATACTGGGTGATCGAGCGCTGGGCAATGTGCCCGGCATCGCGCAGCTTCAGATAGATCTGGCTCGACAGCTCACGGTTTTCTTCGGCGTGAGTGGAGTGGAAGTTGTCGAAGTCGACCAGGAACTCGGCAAAGTCGGCGCTGTGTTCAGCCTGCACATTGGCGATCAGTTGTTCCGGGGTGATGCCTTCCTTTTCCGCGCGCAGCATGATCGCCGAACCGTGGGCGTCGTCGGCGCAGACATAAATGCATTGATTGCCGCGATGCTTCTGGAAGCGCACCCACATATCGGTCTGGATGTATTCCAGCATATGGCCAAGGTGGATCGAACCGTTGGCATAGGGCAGGGCGCTGGTGACGAGGATCTTGCGTGGTTCGGACATGTGGGGCTTCGCTACTTGATGAAACGGAGGTCGGCCACTATAAAGCGCTGGCGCATATTTTTCACCCTGTGCCGCTGGGTACTTTGAGAGCATTTGTGGCGAGGGGATTTATCCCCGATGGGTGGCGAAGCCGCCCCCAAACCCGATATCAGGGCCTGTCAGACACACTGCGGGTGATGGTTTTGCGACTGCTGCGCAGCCGATCGGGGATAAATCCCCTCGCCACAGGGGTTAACGGGTTGAAGTAATCAGTTCGCCACAAATCAGCGTCCAGCGTACGATACCCGCCATCTTTTCCCAGTCTTGTTATCGGAGTTGCCCATGAGTGCCGTCACTCGCGCAGCGGTGGAAGCCGTCCTCAGCCAATACACCGACCCCTACCTGAACCAGGACCCGGTCAGCGCCGGTTGCGTGAAGCACATCGAGATCGATGGCGACCGCGTCAAGGTTCAGCTGGAAATCGGCTACGCCGCCGGCCTGTTCAAGAGCGGCTGGGCGCAGTTGCTGCAACTGGCCATCGAAAATCTTGATGGGGTGACGATCGCCAGGGTCGAGGTCAACAGCGTGATCGCCGCGCACAAGGCTCAGGCGCAGATCCCGGGGCTGGCCAACGTCAAGAATGTGGTCGCCGTGGCGTCGGGCAAGGGCGGTGTGGGCAAGTCGACCACCGCGGCCAACCTCGCGCTGGCGCTGGCCCGCGAAGGCGCCAAAGTGGGGATTCTCGACGCTGATATTTATGGCCCGAGCCAGGGCATCATGTTCGGCATCCCCGAGCGCACCCGTCCCGAGATCAAGGATCAGAAGTGGTTTTTGCCGCTCAAGGCCCACGGTGTCGAAGTCATGTCGATGGCGTTCCTGACCGACGACAACACGCCGATGGTCTGGCGCGGGCCGATGGTCTCCGGCGCGTTGCTGCAACTGGTGACGCAAACCGCGTGGGGCGATCTGGATTATCTGGTCATCGACATGCCGCCAGGCACTGGCGACATCCAATTGACCCTGGCGCAGAAAGTCCCGGTGGCCGGTGCGGTGATCGTCACCACCCCGCAGGATCTGGCGTTGCTCGATGCGCGCAAAGGCGTGGAAATGTTCCGCAAGGTCAACATTCCGGTGCTGGGCGTGGTGGAAAACATGGCGGTGCACATCTGCTCGAACTGCGGACATGCCGAGCATCTGTTCGGTGAGGGCGGCGGCGAGAAACTGGCCACCCAATATGGCGTTGAACTGCTGGCCTCGCTGCCGCTGTCGATGCTGATCCGCGAGCAGGCCGATGGCGGCAAGCCAACGGTGATCGCCGAACCGGACAGCCAGATCGCGATGGTCTATCAGGAACTGGCCCGCCACGTCGGCGCGCGCATTGTGTTGCAGGAAGCGGCGACGCCGGCGATGCCGAATATCAGCATCAGCGACGATTGATCGGCGTCGTTTGCTAAAAGATCGCAGCCTGCGGCAGCTCCTACAGAAAAGCTCTATNATGTAGGAGCTGCCGCAGGCTGCGATCTTTTGATCTTGCTTTAGATGCGCAACCCGCCATCCATCTCCAGAATCCGCCCGGTGTAGTAGTCGTTCTCGAAGATGTACGCTGCCGAATGGGCAATCTCTTCCGGCTTGCCCATGCGCTTGAGCGGAATCCCCGAGGTCATCTTCTCCAGCGCTTCCGGCTTCATGCCCAGGGTCATCTCGGTTTCGATGAAGCCCGGCGCAATGCCCGCCACACGAATGCCGTAACGCGCCAGTTCCTTGGCCCAGGTCACAGTGGCTGCGGCCACGCCAGCCTTGGCGGCGGAATAGTTGGTCTGGCCGACGTTACCGGCGCGGGAGATCGAGGAAATGTTGATGATCGCGCCACTGGTCTTCAGCTCGACCATTTTCGCCGCCACTTCACGGGTGCACAGGAAGACGCCGGTCAGGTTGACGTCGATCACCGCCTGCCACTGGGCCAGGCTCATTTTGGTCATTTCGCCATCTTTGACCTTGAGCAGCAGGCCATCGCGCAGGATTCCGGCGTTGTTGATCAGGCCGTGGATCGCGCCGAAATCTTCGGCAACCTGCGCGACCATGTGCTCAACCTGTTCTTCATTGGCCACGTTGCACAGATAGCTGCGCGCCTCGACGCCCTTGGCTTTGCAGGCTGCCACCGCGTCATCGAGTTTTTCCTGATTGAGGTCGACCAGTGCGAGCCTGGCGCCTTTGCCGGCGAAATACTCGGCCATGGAGCGGCCCAAACCCTGGCAACCGCCGGTGATAATGATTACTTTGTCGTTGAGTTGCATGCGCATGCCCCGATAGCCGGTCTGAGTGGTTTTTTGTTATTGGCGACGCTCGATCTGTACCGGTATGGCCAGATTGCACATGAGCATTGCCCGATGGCGTTACAGGGACTTATCCCCAGGCGCCTGTCCGTTTTTTCGACGGATTCTATTTAAGGAGTCATAAATTGAGCGTTGAAGCGGCCAAGAATGCCCGAGAATTGCTTCTCAAGGAATACCGTGGCGTATTGTCGACCCACTCCAAATCGATGCCCGGTTTCCCGTTCGGCTCAGTGGTGCCGTATTGTCTGGACGAGCAAGGCCGGCCGCTGATCCTGATCAGCCGCATCGCCCAGCACACTCACAACCTGCAGAAAGACCCGAAGTGTTCGCTGCTGGTGGGGGAACGCGAGGCCGACGACGTGCAGGCCGTTGGTCGCCTGACCTATCTGGCCGAGGCGCAAAAGCTCGAAGAGCCGGCGGCTATCGAAGCCGCCGCCGAGCGTTACTACCGTTATTTCCCCGATTCGCAGAATTACCACAAGGCTCACGATTTTGATTTCTGGGTGCTCAACCCGGTACGTCACCGCTACATCGGCGGTTTCGGCGCGATTCACTGGGTCGATCAGTTGACCCTGGCCAACCCGTTTGCCGGCAAGGCGGAAATCAGCATGGTCGAGCATATGAACAGCGATCACGCCCAAGCCATCGCGCATTACGTGGAACTCAGCGGATTGCCGCAAACCGTGCCGGCGCAACTGGCCGGGATCGACAGCGAAGGCATGCACCTGCGCATCGGTCAGGCACTGTATTGGCTGCCGTTTCCAGCGCCTTGTCATACGCCGATACAAGTGCGCGAGGCCTTGGTTTCTCTGGCTCACGCCGAGGTCTGGCCAAAAAATGCAGTGGCCGACGCTTGAATTCACGAAAGGGCGACGTCATCTAAGGCTTACTGCAAGGCATTTCTTGCGTTGAGGAATCTTTGATGCGCCCTTTTTTGTTGCTCTTTCTGCTGTTTCCGGTGCTGGAGCTGTTCGTATTCGTCAAAGTGGCAGGGGCGATCGGGTTTTTCCCGGCCCTGCTGCTGATCATTCTCGGCTCGATGTTTGGCGTGTTCGTGCTGCGCATCGCCGGTCTGGCCACAGCACTGCGTGCCCGTGAAAGCCTGAATCGCGGTGAACTGCCCGCGCAGACCATGCTTGAAGGCCTGATGCTGGCACTGGCCGGTGGCCTGCTGATCCTGCCGGGTTTCGTCAGTGACGTGGTCGGTCTGGTGATGTTGTTGCCGTTCACCCGTCGCCTGCTGGCGAACAAGATGCGCCAGCGCGCCGAGGAGCAGGCCATCCGTCAGCGTGCTTTCGCCGACGACCTGCAACCGCGTGGTGGTCCTGCACCGCGTCAGCCTCTGGGTCGCGAGGGTGATGTGATCGAAGGCGAGTTCGAACATCGCGACAGCCAGTAACCCCTGCATCGACACGGCACCTTCGGGTGCCGTTTCTTTATGCGCGGCATTCAAGGGGCACATGATGAAAAATTTTCTGTCCCCGCCCTTGTAATAAGCTTATGCGCCCTTATGTATCGGTCACCGAAAGGTTTCCGGCATTCAAGCCGGACAGACTTCCGCGGTTCGCTCGACGAACCGCAACCGGCGCAGGCCGGATTTGTTAAACCCGCCGGGACTACACCGGCCGATGAAAACCACAATTAGGAGAGATCGACAATGAAGCTTCGTCCTCTGCATGACCGCGTCGTCATCCGTCGCAGCGAAGAAGAAAAGAAAACCGCTGGCGGTATCGTCCTGCCAGGTTCGGCTGCTGAAAAAGCCAACCACGGTGTGATCGTCGCTGCAGGCCCAGGCAAGACTCTGGAAAACGGTGAAGTGCGTGCGCTGGCCGTTAAAGTCGGCGACAAGGTTGTGTTCGGTCCTTACTCCGGCAGCAACACTGTGAAAGTCGACGGCGAAGACCTGCTGGTAATGGCTGAGAACGAGATTCTCGCTGTACTGGAAGGCTGATTTCCCCGCTCATTTTCCCGTTACTACAAAGTATTTAAGGAATATCGATCATGGCTGCTAAAGAAGTTAAGTTCGGCGATGCCGCTCGCTCCAAGATGCTCAAAGGCGTCAACGTTCTGGCTGACGCGGTAAAAGCGACCCTGGGCCCGAAAGGCCGTAACGTGATCCTCGAGAAGAGCTTCGGCGCTCCGACCATCACCAAGGACGGCGTTTCCGTCGCCAAGGAAATCGAACTCGAAGATCGCTTCGAAAACATGGGCGCGCAGCTGGTCAAAGACGTTGCCTCCCGTGCCAACGATGACGCTGGTGACGGTACTACCACTGCGACCGTTCTGGCTCAGTCGATCGTCAACGAAGGCCTGAAAGCCGTCGCTGCCGGCATGAACCCGATGGACCTGAAGCGCGGTATCGACAAAGCGACCATCGCCATCGTCAAAGAGCTGAAAGCCCTGTCCAAGCCATGCGCTGACACCAAGGCGATCGCTCAGGTCGGCACCATCTCCGCCAACTCCGACAACTCCATCGGCGACATCATTGCCGAAGCCATGGAAAAGGTCGGTAAAGAAGGCGTGATCACCGTTGAAGAAGGCTCGGGCCTGGAAAACGAACTGTCGGTTGTAGAAGGCATGCAGTTCGACCGTGGCTACCTGTCCCCGTACTTCGTCAACAAGCCGGACACCATGGTTGCCGAGCTCGACGGCCCGCTGATCCTGCTGGTCGACAAGAAGATCTCGAACATCCGCGAAATGCTGCCAGTGCTGGAAGCCGTTGCCAAAGCCGGCCGTCCACTGCTGATCGTTGCCGAAGACGTTGAAGGCGAAGCCCTGGCGACTCTGGTCGTGAACAACATGCGTGGCATCGTCAAGGTTGCAGCCGTCAAGGCGCCAGGCTTCGGCGACCGTCGCAAGGCCATGCTGCAGGACATCGCAGTTCTGACCGGCGGTACCGTGATCTCCGAAGAGATCGGCCTGAGCCTGGAAAGCACCACCCTGGAGCACCTTGGTAATGCCAAGCGCGTGACCCTGTCCAAGGAAAACACCATCATCGTTGACGGTGCTGGCGTACAAGGCGACATCGAAGCCCGTATCGCTCAGATCCGCGCCCAGGTTGCCGAAACCTCCTCGGACTACGACCGTGAAAAACTGCAAGAGCGTCTGGCCAAACTGTCCGGCGGCGTTGCAGTGATCAAGGTTGGCGCTGGTTCCGAAGTTGAAATGAAAGAGAAGAAGGCCCGCGTTGAAGACGCCCTGCACGCAACCCGTGCAGCCGTTGAAGAAGGCGTTGTACCTGGCGGTGGCGTTGCGCTGATCCGTGCTCTGGAAGCCCTGACCGAACTGACCGGCGACAACGCTGACCAGAACGTCGGTATCGCTGTGCTGCGTCGCGCTGTTGAAGCGCCGCTGCGTCAGATCGCTGCCAACTCCGGTGACGAGCCAAGCGTAGTGGTCAACGAAGTGAAGAACGGCAAAGGTAACTTCGGTTACAACGCTGCTTCCGGCGAATACGGCGACATGATCGAAATGGGCATCCTGGACCCAACCAAGGTCACCCGTTCCGCTCTGCAAGCTGCAGCCTCGATCGGCGGTCTGATCCTGACCACCGAAGCAGCTGTTGCTGATGCACCGAAGAAAGAAGGCTCGGCTGGCGGCGGTATGCCAGACATGGGCGGCATGGGTGGCATGGGCGGCATGATGTAAGCCAGCCTTACCCCTGTAATGAAAAACCCCGCCTGCGATGAGCAGGCGGGGTTTTTTATTGCCTTCGATTTGTCGTTGGCGCTATACCGAGGTGCGCCCATCGCTGGCGAGCCAGCTCCCACAGGTTTAGCGCAATNGTGGGAGCTGGCTCGCCAGCGATGGCGTCATGTCAGTCAACACAGAGGCTGACTGACACAACAACGTCCATCTTCAGTTAACGATCACTGACCTGCGGAGCCTCTTCTTTCACAGGCTTCCAGCTCAACAACTGCTGTTTGAAGCCATAACTGGCCGCCTGGTAATACGCAATCGCCCGGCTGACCAGCGGATCGTCACTGCTGACCCGCGATTCACGGCTCTCGGTCAACGCATCGTCATGCCGGCGCAAGCCCTGGCGCGGACTGAGGATCGCCAGATCCTTGCCATCGAACAGGCCCAGATGCTGATAGTTGCCGACCACCACGCGCGGTGGCAGCGGGTTGTCCTGCAACAGGTTGCGGCCGAAGAACGTCGAGGTGTAATCCAGGTTCAACAGGCCCAGCAGCGTCGGGGCCAGATCGATCTGGCTGGCCAGTTGCGCGCTTTCGCGAGCCTCGATCATTTTCGGCGCATAGATGAACAGCGGGATCTGATAGTTGGTGATCGGCAAGTCTTCTTTACCGGCACTGCCTGCAGTGTGGTCAGCGACGAAAATGAAGATCGTATTGTCGAACCACGGTTTCTGCCGCGCCTGCTCGAGGAACTGGCCAATCGCATAGTCGGTGTACTTCACCGCGCCATCGCGGCCGTTTCCGGACTTGATGTCGATGCGGTTGTCCGGGTAGGTGTAAGGGCGATGGTTTGAGGTGGTCATTAGTTGCAGCAGAAACGGCTGCTGTTTGGCGTAGTCGGCGTCCGCCAGTTTCAGGGTCTGGCGATACAGATCTTCGTCGGCCATGCCCCAGGCGTTCTTGAAGTGGATTTCGGCTTCATCGACGCTGCTCTGATCGACGACGCGATAGCCGTTGCCGCTGAAGAACGCGTTCATGTTGTCGAAGTAACCGCGTCCGCCGTAGACGAACACACTGTCGTAACCTACGGCGCTGAGCTGTTGGCCAAGGCTGGCGAAACCGCTCTCACGACCGATGCGCTTGACGATCGAGCGGCCCGGCGTTGGCGGGATGGCCAGGGTGATGGCTTCCAGACCGCGGTCAGTGCGGGTGCCGGTGGCGTAGAAGTTATTGAAGTACAGACTCTGCTTGCGCAAGGCGTCGAGGTTCGGCGTCAGGTTGCGACCGTCGCCGTTGCTGCCCAGGTACTTGGCGCTCAGGCTTTCGATGGTCACCAGCACGATGTTCGGCTTGCGCGGGGTACCCGGATTGTCGATCACCCGGCGGATGTCCTGTGGATCTTTGCCAATGAAGCGCGCGTCGCTTTCACTCAGCTCGGATCGGATCTGGCTGGCGACTTTTTCCGCCGGCAGGCTTTTGTAGAACTGGGTGTAGTCCAGTTCATTGTTACGGAACGCGGCGAAGAACTGATACGGACCGTTGCTGGCCAGTTCGTTCTGGTAGGCGTTGCCGCCCTGGGCACGAGGGGCGTCCTGGCTGAGCAGTTGCAGGCTCAGGCCCGCGACGATCAACAGGCCCAAGGCACTGAGCAGACGTCCGCGCAGCGCTGGCAGCGGAGCATTCATGGCGGCATTGAACGGCTTGCGCAAAGCGAAACTGATGACCACGGCCAATACGGCGAGGAGGCTCAGCAGTTTGCCGATCGGGTAGGATTCGAGGACGTTGTTCAGCACTTCGTCGGAGTACACCAGGTAATCGACGGCGATGAAGTTGAAGCGCACACCGAACTCGTCCCAGAACAGCCATTCGGCCACCGCCACGAACAACATGGCGAACAGGCTGATCGTCAGCAGGACGCGCAGGAATCCGCGATGTCCGCGACGACGCCACAGGCCCGGCGGGCAGAGCAGCAGGTACAGGCCCATGGGCAGTGCCGCGTAGGCAAGGAACCCCAGGTCATACAGCGCACCGATGCCGAACACGGAAAGGGCGAGACCACCGGCCTCATCCAGGTGAGTCAGCAGCAAGACTGCTCGCGTCAGGAGAAAAATGACCAGCCAGGCGCCGGTGATCAGCAGCAGAAAGCGCATGGGCGCTGTCTTGAAAGAGTCCATTGTCTCGTTTTCCTTATATCAATGGCGCGCGAGTGTCGCGGCGTCACTGTAATCAGGTTGTGAATCGATAGTGAAAACTTTGTTAATTATTTAATTTGTCCGGGCAAATGGACTTGCGCGTATGCCGGCCCTAGCCCTGAACCGGCGTAGGCCTTAAGCTGCGCGGGCCAAGACGGCCGTTACTGTACGGAGGAAATGCCAATGCGAATTCTATTGGTCGAAGACAACCGCGATATCCTGGCCAATCTGGCCGATTACCTGGGGCTCAAAGGCTATACCGTCGATTGCGCCCAGGACGGTTTGTCGGGCTTGCATCTGGCGGCCACCGAGCATTACGACCTGATTGTGCTCGACATCATGTTGCCCGGGATCGATGGCTACACCCTGTGCAAGCGCCTGCGTGAAGACGCGCGGCGCGACACGCCGGTGATCATGCTCACCGCCCGCGATCAACTGGACGATCGTCTGCAGGGCTTCAAGTCCGGGGCCGACGATTACCTGGTCAAGCCGTTTGCCCTGTCCGAACTGGCGGCGCGCGTCGAGGCCGTCATGCGCCGGACTCAGGGTGGCGGACGCCGTGCGCTGCAGGTCGGTGACCTGAGCTACGACCTCGACACCCTGGAAGTGACCCGCGAGGGCAAGCTGCTCAAGCTCAACCCGGTCGGCCTCAAACTGCTGGCGGTGTTGATGCAGAAGAGCCCTCACGTCCTGCGGCGGGAAATTCTCGAAGAAGCGCTGTGGGGCGATGACTGCCCGGACAGCGACAGCCTGCGCAGCCATGTCCATCAATTGCGTCAGGTGATCGACAAGCCCTTCGCCAAACCGTTGCTGCAAACCGTGCACGGCGTGGGTTACCGCCTGGCCGAGGGGCGTGATGGAGTTTAAGCAAAGCCTTTCCCAGCGGATCATCATCGCCTTTGCGCTGATGAGTGCGCTGGTGGCCGGGGCCTTCGCCATGGGTATTGTGGCGACCGTGCACCTGGTGGAGGAAAAACTGATTTCGGCGGGGCTGGGCGGCGACCTACAACGTCTGTTGCTGATGGACAACGTCTCGGACTGGAGCCATCGCCCGGAACCGGATCAGTTGTTCTATTTCAGCGGTGGGCCAGGCGATTTCGAGCTGCCCAAGGATCTGCGTCACCTTGATGCGGGCTTCCACGAAGTGTTCCGCGAGCAGTTGTCTTATCACGCGATGGTCGAGATCGTCGACGGCCGTCGTTATGTCCTGCTGCAGGATCAAAGCGATTTCGAAGAACGTGAACGCGTGCTGTTTGCCGTGGTGCTGGTGGGTTTTGTGCTCAGTCTGGCGCTGGCGGTGTTTCTCGGCTGGGTGTTGGCGCGCAAGGTCATGGCGCCAGTGGTGCGCCTGGCGCGGCAAGTGCGCCACCGCGATCAATTGCTGGGGCTGGCGCCACCCCTGGCGCCGGATTATGCGGCGGATGAGGTCGGCGAACTGGCGGTGGCGTTCGATGCCACGCTCGGGCGTCTGCGGCAGGCACTGACCCGCGAGCGGCTGTTCACCAGCGATGTCAGCCACGAACTGCGTACGCCGTTGATGGTGTTGGCCAGTTCCTGCGAGCTGCTTCTGGAAAACCCGGGGCTGGATCAGCGCGGTCGGGCCCAGGTCGAGCGAATTGCCCGAGCCAGCGAGGAAATGCGCGAACTGGTGCAGACCTTCCTGATGCTCGCCCGCGCTCAGCGGGAAGACGCCGGTTCCGCGCCGCAGCAGACCATTGCCCAGGTGGCCGACGGTCTGCTGGGTATCTGGCGTGAACCGATCGAGTCGAAAGGGCTGCGACTGATGTACGAG
Organism: Pseudomonas sp. 22189; assembly: GCF_052045635.1. NCBI lineage: Bacteria > Pseudomonadati > Pseudomonadota > Gammaproteobacteria > Pseudomonadales > Pseudomonadaceae > Pseudomonas > Pseudomonas sp. 22189. The sequence goes on along the minus strand of NZ_JBQEPG010000011.1, from coordinate 148,494 downwards.
TCGGGCAACCCGCCGGACACCTGCTTCAATGCCACCCTGCTCAGCGCAGTCATGGGTAATCTGCTGCGCAATGCCTGTCACTACACCGAACATGGATTCATTCGCCTGACACTCAACGACAACGGTTTCGTTGTCGAAGACTCGGGTGTGGGCATCCCCGAGGAAAAACGCGAGGCCATGTTCCAGCCCTTCGTGCGTGGCAATGAAAAGCGCGGTGAAGGCTTGGGGCTGGGCTTGTCACTGGTGCAGCGAATCTGTGAAAACCAGGGCTGGGAGGTGACGTTGAGCACCATGGAGCCCAATGGTTGCCGCTTCGAGGTCACGCTGGGCAAGCGCTGAAGATCGTTGATGGCCCCGCGCTATTGCTTTTCGCGTGTAAAACCCTGTAATAATTTGTCGGTTTACCTGACGTAATTTTCACATAGGGACGACCTGACGCTGACATGCCACTACCTATGGTAAGGGTATCAGTCAATCAGGAGCCCCCATGATGAGCAGACCGATCAAGCTCGATTTTTCCGAAAAGTATGATGACCAGCATGCACAAAAATATTTGCGCAAGCATCAGGACGGTCTAGGTCGTCGGTTGTCTCACTGGCGGGACGAGCAGTTGGCCCGCAAGGCGTTGACGCTGGCTGGCGAGCCGGGGCTGGTTCTGGATCTGCCGTGCGGTGCAGGGCGTTTCTGGCCGTTGCTGGCTGAAAAGCCCAACCGGGTGATCATTGGTGCGGACAATTCCGAGTCGATGATCAAGACCGCGATGCAATCGCAACCGGCTGACGTCGTGAAACGGGTACAACCTTTGCACACGTCAGCGTTCGACATTGCTTTGCCCGATAACGCCGTCGACAGCATTTTCTGCATGCGGTTGCTGCATCACATCGGTGAAGCCGAGCACCGGCGGGCGATTCTGCGCGAGTTCGAGCGCGTCACCCGTGATAGCGTCATCATTTCGTTGTGGGTGGACGGTAATTTCAAGGCCTGGAAGCGCAAGCGCGCCGAGCGGCGTCGCGGGCAGGAAGGTTACCAGAACCGGTTTGTGTTACCGGCTGTGACAGTTGAAAAAGAATTCGAAGAAGCAGGTTTTCGCATTCAGGAACAACTCGATTTTATCCCGCTCTATGCCATGTGGCGGGTTTACGTATTACGCAAGAGGTAACAGGATGGTGGTGCAAATAGCAGCAGAAACGGAAGTCGCTCCCCAGGATCGCTTCGATTACTACTGGAACCAGCGCGGTGAATGGGTGGAAGAGCCCAACGTACGCCGTGGCGGGGAAAGTGGTGTGCAACGGGTCGTGGGCCGTGACGGCCAGTTACTGTATGCCAAGCGCCAGACCGGACATATCTATCGCAGCTGGTTGCATCCTTTCGGCCGTCCGACGGTCTTGCGCGAGCTGGATGCGCTGACCGGCGTCAGCCGTCTCGGCGTCCGCGTACCGCAAATCGTCTTCTGCGGCGCGCAGCCCGATCCGCAACACAAGTGGCGTGCGCTGTTGGTGACCAAATCACTGGACGGCTTCGACGAACTTGAAAAGTGGGAAGCCGCCGGTGGTCGTGCGCAATACGGCGAAGCCGTCTACGAGCGCGTGCTCAAGGACCTGGCAGAAAACCTGGCGCGCATGCACAAGGGCCGCTGGCAGCACAGCTGTATCTACATCAAACACGTATTTGTACGGGTGACCGGTGAGGGCGACGCGGCGCAGGTCGAAGTGGCATTGATCGATCTGGAAAAATGCCGCCAGCGTCTGACCGCTTATCGCGCGGCCTCCCATGACATGAAGCAATTGCGTCGCCATTCGTCGTTCAGCGACACGGACTGGAAAAAACTCGTCTACTTTTATGAGACGGCGTTTGGCAGCGCTATCAAAGGTTTATAGCGATGAAACTCGAAATTGCACGAGGTTTGTTTTTGGTTGGAGCCTTGGCAGTTGCTTCATTGGCGGTGGCGGCCTGGGAGCAGCCCCGCATGCAGGTGATCGGTGCCACTACCGGCGATGCTCACTGCGCAGTACCACGGGTGGCGAAAGCCACCGTGGCGACTAAACCCGACCATGATCTGTTGTTGTTCATGTTCGGACTTTCTCAAGGGATGAGGCCACAGAGTTGAACCGATTGAAGCCAAAATGAAAGGCCTCGCAGATGCGAGGCCTTTTTTATGCATGAATGAAAATCCCATCTGATACAAATTCACTCTGTAGGAGCTGCCGAAGGTTCGGGCCGCGTTCGGACGATCTTTTGATCTTGATCTCGGCTTTTAAAAACAAAATCAAAAGATCGCAGCCTTCGGCAGCTCCTACACGGACATGGTCATGATTTGGGATCGGGCTTTGCCAGCAGGGTGTAGATGCATGGCAAAACGAACAGGGTAAACAAGGTGCCGATCGACATCCCCGTGGCAATCACCATGCCGATATCAAACCGGCTCACCGCACCGGCACCGGTCGCCAGAATCAACGGCACCATGCCGAACACCATCGCCGCCGTGGTCATCAACACCGGGCGCAAGCGGATTGCCGCGGCTTCCTCGACCGCTTCGCGCGCGGTCAGGCCTTTGTCCTTGCGTAACTGGTTGGCGAATTCGACGATCAGGATCCCGTGCTTGCTGATCAACCCGATCAATGTCACCAGACCGACCTGGGTGTAGATGTTCATGCTCGACCAGCCAAGGAACAGCGGAATCAACGCACCACAGATCGACAGCGGCACCGTCACCAGAATCACCAACGGGTCGCGGAAGCTTTCGAACTGCGCCGCCAGCACCAGGAAAATAATCGCCAACGCGAGGGCGAAGGTGACCCACAGGGCGCTGCCTTCCTGCACGTACTGGCGCGAGGCGCCACCATAGTCGAAGGCGAAACCCGCCGGCGCTTCTTCCCGGGCGATCTGCAGCACGGTGTCGATGGCTTCACCCATGCTGACCAGCGGGAATCCGGAAATCTTCGCCGCGTTGAGTTGCTGGAACTGGTTGAGCTGGCGCGGTCGCGCCCGGTCGCTGACCTTGATCAGGGTCGACAGCGGCAGCAGCTCGCCCTGGGTGTTCTTCACGTAGTAGTTGTTCAGCCAGCCAGGGTTTTCGCGGTACGGTCGTTCAACCTGGGCAATCACCTTGTAACTGCGGCCTTCGATGGTGAAACGGTTGATTTCCGCCTCGCCCAGCAGCGTCGCCAGTGTTCCACCAAGGTCCTGCATCGACACGCCCATCTGCGCGGCTTTGGCGCGGTCGATGTCGACCACCACTTCCGGCTTGTCGAACGCCAGATCGAGGTCGACGAACGCGAACTTGCCGGACGCCATGGCGCGTTTCTTGATCCGGTCGGCCACTTGCAACAGCAACTCGTAGTCGTTGGCGGTATTGACCACAAACTCGAACGGCAGACCTTCGCCGGTGCCAGGCAGGGAGGGCAGGTTGAAACCGAAAATCTGCAGGCCGGGGATGCTCGCCAGTTTGCCTTGCACCTCGGGCAGGATCTGCATCTGGGTGCGGCTGCGCTCGTTCCATGGCTTGAGCAGGAAGCCGCCGATGCCCGCTTGTACACCGTTGTAGCCATTGATCTGGAACGAGGAGTAGTACTCCGGAAACTCCTTGAAGATCTTGATGAATTCGTCGGTGTAGGTGCTCAGGTAATCGAGGTTGGTCGGCTGGGGGGCCGTGGCCATCATGAAGATGATGCCCTGATCCTCGTCCGGCGCCAGTTCCGACTTGGTGAACTTGAGAAACACCGGGATCAGGCACAGCACGATCACCGCGAACACCAGCACCACCGGCCGCGTGTTCAAGGTGCCGTGGAGCATGCTCTGGTAGCGGCGTTTGAGGCTGTCGAAAATGCGGTCGAGGCGGTGTGCCAGGCCACTGGGGTTTTCTTCGTGGCGCAACAGCAGGGCGCACATCATCGGCGACAGGGTCAGGGCGACAATCCCGGAAATCACCACGGCACCGGCCAGGGTCAGGGCGAACTCCTTGAACAAGGCCCCGGTCAGTCCGGTGAGGAAGCCGATCGGCGCATACACCGCCGCCAGGGTGATGGTCATCGACACCACCGGCATGGCGATTTCCCGCGCACCTTCCAGCGCGGCCTCCAGCGGCGTCTTGCCTTCCTCGATATGCCGGTGGATGTTCTCCACCACCACGATCGCGTCGTCCACCACCAGACCGATGGCCAGCACCATCGCCAGCAAGGTCAGCAGGTTGATCGAATAGCCCATCATCTGCATGAAGAACATCACGCCGATCATCGACAGCGGGATGGTCACCACCGGGATCACCACCGAGCGCAACGCGCCGAGGAACAGGAACACCACCACGATGACGATCAGCACCGCTTCGAACAGGGTTTTCACCACTTCATCGATCGAGGCCTGAATAAACAGCGTGGCGTCGTAGGCAATCTCGCTTTTGAGGTTGGGCGGCAGCTGCGCTTCCAGCTCCGGCATCAGCTTGCGCACTTCGCGGATCACGTCCAGCGGGTTGGCGCCGGGTGTGGCCTTGATGCCGATGTACACCGACGGCGTGCCGCCGAACGAGCTGATCGAATCGTAGTTTTCCGCGCCCATCTCGACCCGCGCCACGTCACTGAGCAGCACGCGGCTGTCGCCACTGACCTTGAGCGGAATCGCCGCGAAGGCTTCGGCGGATTTCAGTTCGGTGTTGGCGTTGATGCTGGTGACCACGTATTCGCCCTTCACCTCGCCGGCGGCGGAGAGGAAGTTGTACTGGCGCACGGCGTTGGTCACATCGCTGGCGCTGAGGCCGAAACCGGCGAGCTTCACCGGGTCGAGCCACAGGCGCATGGCGAACACCTGATTGCCGAGAATCTCCGCTTCGGCCATGCCCGGCAGGGTCGCCAGTTTCGGCTGGATCACCCGCGACAGGTAGTCGGTGATCTGCGGGTTGCTCAAGTCCTTGCTGAAGAAACTGATGTACATCAGCGCCGAGGCGTCGGCCGATTCCTTGCTCAGTACCGGGTCTTCGGCGTCCTGCGGCAGTTTGTTCTTCACCTCGTTGGCCTTGGCCAGCAGTTCGGTGAACAAACGGTCGGTGTTGGAACCGATGCGTGCGTAGATCGAGATCACCGAGAAGTTCTGGCGACTGACCGAGGTCATGTAGTCGATGCCTTCGGCGCTCGCCAGGCTCTGTTGCATTGGCTGGGTGATGTAGCCCTGAATGGTCTCGGCGTTCGCCCCGGGGTAGGCGGTGGTCACCGTGATCAGGGCGTTTTCCATTTGCGGGTATTGGCGCAGCGGCAGTTTGCTCCAGGCCTGGAAACCCAGCAGCACAATCAGCAGGCTGACCACGGTGGCGAGCACCGGGCGGCGGATGAACGGATCGGTAAAAGCCATGGGGATTCCTTGATCAGTCGGCGCGGGGCGGACTGTTCTGCTCGCCGAGGGTCTTGTCGTCGCTGATGGCAATGTGTGCGCCGTTGTCCAGTTTGATCTGGCCGGCGGTCACCACTTGTTCACCGCTCTGCACGCCCTTGTTGATCATCACCAGGCCATCGCGGCGTTCACCGGTCTCGATGAAACGGCGTTCGGCGATCAGCACCGGCTGGCCCTGGTCGTCCTTGACCACGCTGCCATCCTCGGCCTTCTGTTGCCCGACCACATACAGCGAGTTGCCGTAGAGGGTGTAGGTGATCGCGCTTTCCGGCACCACGATGTGTTGCTGTGGATCGGGCAGCAGCACGTCGAGGCTGGCAAACATGCCCGGCAGCAACTTGCCGTCGGGGTTGGCCAGGGTCGCGCGCACCAGAATATTGCGCGTGGTGCTCTCGACAATCGGGTTGATCGCGCTGATGGCGCCGGGGAAGGTCTGTCCGGGATAGGCCGCGACACCGATCTGCACCGGTTGGCCGATGGCCAGTTTTGGCACCGATTGCTCTGGCACATAGAAGTCGGCGTAGAGGCTGCTCAAATCCTGCAGGGTGGCGATTTTAGTGCCGCTGGCGAGGTAGTCGCCGATGTCGACCTGACGAATCCCGATGGTGCCGCTGAACGGCGCGACGATGCGCTTTTTCGCCAGTGCTGCATTGAGCTGATTGACCGTGGCCCGCTCCTTTTGCAGCACCGCCGAGAGCCGGTCGTATTCACCTTTGGAGATGGCCCGGCTGTCGATCAACTGGCTGCCACGGCCGAAATCCAGTTGCGCCAGGCCCAGGTCAGCCTTGGCGGTTTCCAGCAGGGCGGCTTCGACGGCACTGTCGAGTTGCAGCAGTGGCTGCCCGGCCTTGACCTTCTGTCCGGATTCGAATTTGAGTTCAGTGACGGTGCCGGCGACTTCCAGACTCAGCTCGACGCCTTGCAAGGCCTTGAGCGAACCGACGGTGGGCAAACGCATCTGCCACGGCTGTTCGGTAGCGCGAGCCACGGCGACGCTGATCGGCGGTTTCGGTTTGGCAAAGCCCTGGATCATGGTGTAGATCGAAAAGGCTTTGTACCCGCCCAATACCAGGACGACCAGCAAGACAACACCCAACATGATCAGCATGCGGCGACGCAGCATTTTTCCAGTTCCTTGGATAAATCAGGTGAGACAGGCGGGCACATTACCCCGAGTCAGGTGGGGATTCCAACTGCCAGTTATTACAGGGGAGGACGGAGTGAAGAAGTCTGAACACTGAACCTGTGGTGAGGGGATTCATCCCCGATGGGTGGCGAAGCCGCCCCAAAACCTGACACCGCGGTCTGTCAATTGAACCGTGTGCGATGGTTTTGCGACTGCTGCGCAGCCGATCGGGGATAAATCCCCTCGCCACAGGTTATGAGTCGTACTCAGAACAGGTGGGTTATGCGATCAAGTGCAGATGGTTGTCCCAGAGCCCCGCCGGCAATTCCAGCGGCTTGGCCAGCAGTTGATCCTGGCGGCAATCGTAGTAACGGCAACGGCCCTGACCCGAGGTCACGACGAAGCCGTCCTGTACCGCACCGACGCCGGCGCAATCGGGCAGCGGCGCGTCGAGGCGCACTTCGCCGCTGTCCAGGTCCCAGATGAAGAAGCGGTTGCCGCGCGGTGCGGTCAACGCCACCAGACGCAGTTCACTGTGCACCGCAACGCTGGCGGTGTAATGCCCCATCGACTGCAACTGATGCTCCGGCACCGGGAACGCCACGAAGGGCTGGCCCGGACGCTTGATCGCCAACAGCTCGGAACGCTCATGCGACGCGCCCATGAACTGCTGGCCGGCGACGATGGTGCCGTCGCTGGCAATGCCCAGGTGGCGCACGCTGTTCATCTGCTGGGAAAGGGTTTCCTTGCTCAGCAGGGTGCCGTCGCGCTGCATCAGCACCAGGCTCGGTTCCATGGCGTTGAGGTTCATGTCGACGCGGCTTTCGGCCTCGGTGCGGATCCCGCCGTTGGCCACCACCAGGGTTTCGCCATCGGGCATCCACGACACCTGATGCGGGCCGAGGCCATGGGTGGAAATCTCGCCGCTGTGCACCAGCCGCTCGCCTTCGAACTTGTACACCCCGAGCAGGCCACGCCCCGGATCAGTGGTGTCGTTCTCGGTGGCGTACAGGTATTCGCCGTCCTTGTGCACCACGGCGTGGCCGTAGAAATGCCGGTTCGGCTGCGAGGTCACGGTTTGCAGCAAGGTCCCGTCGCGCAGGTCGATCAGGTAGCTCTCGGTGCCCGGGCGGCGGGCGACGAACAGCGCGATCGGCAGCGTCGGGTGGTTGATGATGTCGTGGCAGCGCTGGCCGACTTCGGTGGCGAACACCCGAGTACCGTCCAGCCGATAACCGACAGCGTAATGCTTGCCGTCGGTGTCATCGCGCGCCGAGAGCAACAGCGGGCTCTGATCCTTGCGCTTGAACAGCGTCCAGCCGCCCAGTGTCACTGCTCCCAGCAGCAAACTACCTAAAGTCAGAGCCTGGCGTCGCAGCATGGCACTTGCCCTCATCAGTCACCGTCGTTGGCGTTGAAGCCCAGTTGGATGCCCAGCGCCTTGGCCAATTCGCCTTCGTGCAGGCGATGGACGACGTTGAGGCTGTCGTAGAGATCGTTGAGTTGTTGACGACCGGCGTCGTCCTGGAGCATTTCGGTCAGCGAGCGCTGCGTGCTGCCGAACAGCTCCAGCGACGCGGCGTAAGCGGCGTCGATTTTGTCTGCCAACGGTTTCTGCTCGGCCGGCAACAGACCGCGCAGGCCTTTGTTGTCGACGCCTTCCCAGACGGTTTTGGCCGCTGCCAGACTGGCTTCCAGCGCGGTCAGCGACGACTGGCTACGCCATGCATCGGCCTGGAACGGTTGCGGCACACCCTTGCTCTGACGGCCCATTGGCGTGCCGAGTTTTTTCTTCAGGGTGTCGAGGGCGGTAACCTGAACGCGCAGCAGATCGGCGATCGCTTCGTGGGAGTCGGCGTAGCGCTGGTTGGGGAATTTGCTCATCTGCGCGAGCATGCCGTCGGTGTTGTTCCAGCTCTGCAGAATCTCCTCGGCCAGTTGCTTCTGACGCTCACCGATGGCGATCAGCAACGGGCAGTACTTGGCTTTCTGCTCGGCGTTGGCGACGTCAGGCTTTTCATCGAACAGGATGTACTCGTAAGCCGACAGGCCCTGCACCACCACGCTGGATTTGGCCAGTGCGGCGGCGTCGATCTGCGGCTGGGCGGTGACCAGTTGCTCGACCTGACGGCCGACGAGGTTTTTCTTGTCCGGCCAGAACTGCACCTGCCACGAACGGTTGCCCTCGGCCAGCGGCCCGATCAGCAACGGTTGCAGCTCGGCCCAGGCTTTCTGCGCGTGCAGGAAGTCGGCGCGAGCGGTTTCCAGGGTTTCCTTGCCTTGGCAGTAGGCGAGGGCGCTGACCGCCAGTTGCTTGTCGGCTTCGACCCAACGGGTGTAAGTCGGCAGGATCACCGATTTGGCGATGGCCGCCGACGTGACTGCTTGCGGGTCCTGCGGCGAGCAAGCGCCAAGAGCAAGTGCGGCAAGGCTGGTGAACAACAACTTGGGACGGAACATGTCGGGCTCCCGATTCTTTTAAGTGTTTAAAGTGAGTTCAAGAACGCCAGCAGCGCGGCACGCTGCTCGGCGTTGAAAGACAAAACCTGTTGCTGCGCCTGCTGCGCTTCGCCGCCATGCCAGAGCACGGCTTCGAGCAGGTTGCGGGCGCGGCCGTCATGCAAAAACTGAGTGTGGCCGCTGACTGCCTGCGTCAGGCCGATCCCCCACAACGGCGGGGTGCGCCAGTCGCGGCCGGAGGCCTGGAATTCGCTGCGGTGGTCGGCCAGGCCGTCGCCCATGTCGTGCAGCAGCAGATCGCTGTACGGGCGAATCACTTGATTGGCCAATTCAGGTTCGGCGGCGTTGGCGGCGGTGGTGTATTTCGGGGTGTGACAGGACTGGCAACCGGCCTGGAAGAACAGGTTCTTGCCGGCCAGCACTTGCTCGTCGTTGACGCCACGACGTGCCGGCACTGCGAGGTTGCGCGTGTAGAACAGCACCAGACGCAGGATGTTGTCGCTGACTTCCGGCTCGCCGTCCGGGCCATTGCCGTTCGGCGCCTGCTTGCACGCGATTTGCGCGTCGGTGCAGTCATCGAAGGGGCGCAGGCTGGTCGTGAGGCCCATGTCTCCGGAAAACGCGTGGACATTCTGCTGATTGAGATTGGGTTGCCCGGCTTTCCAGCCAAAACGGCCGGCCACGGTTTTCTGTAACTCATCGTCCCAGACCCGATTTACGCGACCCTTAATGCCGTTGTTCTCTTTGGCCTGCGCGGCGGCGTTGGCGAGGATCGCTTCCTCCGGGATCGCTTCGAGCAGGCCGAGGCCGATCATCGGCGGCGCAACCCGGGCCGAGAAACGCGTGTCCGGGTGCATCGGGCCGTAGCCCAACTGAGTGAATTGCAGAACCGGTTTGCGCAGCTCGACTTCGGTGCCGTCCTTGAAACGGATCGGCACCGGGGTGTACTCGACGCGCACCTTGCCTTCGGGCGTGACCCCTGGCACGGCCATGTCCTGGAACTGGCCGCCGTAGACCGGTTCCGGCACCACGCCGAGTTGCTCGATGACGTTGGCATAGGCCGGTGAATCAGGGATCGACAGACGCACCAGCATCGACACCGCGTTCGCCGCATCCGGTGCCGGCGGGTGGCCACGGCCATCCTTGATGTGGCAGTTCTGGCAGGCGTTGGTGTTGAACAACGGGCCGAGGCCATCGCGGGCGGTGGTGGTCGACGGGGCGATCACCCACGGACTGCGGAAGAAACTGTTGCCGACACTGAAGTCGACCCGACGCGACGGCGGCAGATTGGCCGAAGGCAGCGAGAACGCATTCTGATCGGTCTTGCGCACAGTCGCCGCCCCGCCCGAACGCGCTTCACCCGGCTCAGCCTTGGTAAAACGCGGGGCGTCATCGCAGGCACTCAGGCCCAGGGCCAGAAACAGTGCGGACAAGCGAAGCAGCAGCGAGGGCATCAGACATCCTGCGGACGGGCGAAAACAAAGGCGCAAAGTCTAACAGGGCGAGTGAGTTTGAATAAGAGGAATTATCGTTTGCTTGATTTGCGGCAGGGGTTCACTCGAGACCGAGGCGCAGCCATCGCTGGCAAGCCAGCTCCCACAGTATTTGTGTTGTGCCCGGAGTGTGTGAACACCGCGAAACCTGTGGGAGCTGGCTTGCCAGCGATGAGGCCATCAGCATCACCGCAAAAAGCAGGCACGAAAAAGGCGACCCGGAGGTCGCCTTCTTGTGCAGCAAGCGTTGATCAGAACTCGTGATCAGCGTTGTCCGGGTTCAGGTCGCTGATGCCCAGCTTGCCGGCGGCGGCTTCGATCGAGCCGGTCTGCTTGACCAGCGCGGCGATGGCGTCACGCACGATCTGATTGCCGGCGGTGTTGCCGGCTGCGATCAACTGGTCGTAGTGCTCACCCTTGTTGGCGTGATCGACCATGACCTGGATCTTGGCTTCGGTAGCGGCCAGATCGGCTTTCAGCGCGGTGTCGGCAGCCGGGTCAGCCTTGGCCACCAGCGACGACAGGCTGGCGCCGGTCATCTTGGTCCCGTCAACCCGGGTGTACTCGCCCAGGTACACGTTACGAATGCCTTTGGCATCGTAGAAGTGCGAGTTGTGGGTGTTGTCGCTGAAGCAATCCTGTTCGTCTTCCGGCGAGTTGGCTTCCAGCGAAACCTTCATGCGCTCGCCCGCCAGTTCACCCAGGGACAGGCTGCCCATGCCGAACAGCATTTTGCGCAGACCGCTTTCAGCCGGCTCGGCTTCCAGGGTGGCGCGGTAGTTGTCAGCCACGTTCGGCTTCCAGTTGCCGACCATTTCTTCCAGGTCGCTGACCAGCAGTTGGGTCACGGCTTTGAGATAGGCACGGCGACGATCGTTGTGACCGCCAGTGGCGCCGGCGCCTTCCAGGTAATCCGACGCCGGACGGTTGCCGGCGCCCGGGCCGGTGCCGTTCAGGTCCTGGCCCCAGAGCAGGAATTCGATCGCGTGGTAGCCAGTGGCGACGTTGGCTTCGGAACCGCCCAGCTCGTTGAGGCTGGCGAGTTTTTCCGGAGTGATGTCTTTCACGTCGACCTTGTCTTCGCCGACCTGCACTTCAGTGTTGGCGATGATGTTGGCGGTGGCCCCCGGGTTGCCCAGTGCGTGTTCGTAGGACTTGTCGACGTAGTCGATCAGGCCTTCGTCCAGCGGCCAGGCGTTCACCTGACCTTCCCAGTCGTCGATGATGGTGTTGCCGAAGCGGAACACTTCGCTCTGCAGGTAAGGCACGCGCGCAGCGACCCAGGCTGCACGAGCGGCTTTCAGGGTGTCGGCGTTCGGCTTGGCGAGGAACGCGTCGACCGCGGTTTGCAGGGTTTTCGCAGTGGATTCGGCATCGCTGTAAACGGCGAAGACCATGTCGGCGTAGTGCGCGACCACAGCCTTGGCGGCGGCTTCATCGACTTTACCGGCAGCGGCAGGTGCTGGAGCGGCGGCGGTGCTGGCGGCCGGCGTCGGCGCGGCCGGGGCGGCAGCCTTGTCTTTGCCTTCGCCGCAACCGGCGAGGGAAATAGCGATGGCCAGCAGACTGGCGGTAGCCAGAGGCATACGAATCATGGCGAACATCCTGCTTCGGTAATGGAATGGACAGGGCGCGGGGGTGCGCAAAGCTGCGACATAATGCAAATCTTTCGCATTATGTGTAAAGGGTTGTGGCTGGAAATATTTCTTGTTTACGCCGGTGTGATGGCGCAGATCAAAAGATCGCAGCCTCGTTTCACTCGACAGCTCCTACAGGGGAATGCGATCCCTGTAGGAGCTGCCGCAGGCTGCGATCTTTTGACTTTATAAAATAGCCGCGTTGCTGCGTTGGGCTTGCTTGAGGTAGGCCGTCAGCTCCCGGGCCGGCAGCGGCTTGCTGTAGTGGTAACCCTGACCTTCGTGACAGCCTTCGGAAATGATGTAGGACTCTTGCTCGGCGGTTTCCACGCCTTCGGCGATCACCTGCATGCCCAGGCTCTTGCCCAACTGGATGATGGCGCGAACGATGGTCGCATCGTCGTCGTCATCCAGCAGATCCTGGACGAAGCTCTTGTCGATCTTGATCTTGTCCAGCGGCAGGCTTTTCAGGTAACTCAGCGATGAGTAACCGGTGCCAAAGTCGTCGATGGCAATCAGCGCCCCGGAGCGGCGCAGGCTCAGCAAGTGTTGGGCGGCGGTGCTGATGTCTTCCATCAGGCCGGTTTCGGTGACTTCCAACTCGAGGCTGCGCGGCGGCAGGCGGTAGATCTGCAGCAGGTTGTTGACCACCCGCGGCAGCTCGGCATGGTGCAGTTGCACGGTGGACAGGTTGACCGCCATGCGCAGGTCGACGAAGCCCTGATCGTGCCATTCCCGAAGTTGTTTGCAGGCCTGATCGAGCACCCACTCGCCGATGGCGATGATGGTGCCGTTCTGCTCGGCCAGCGGGATGAACAGGTCCGGCGGCACCAGACCATGCTCCGGATGCTGCCAGCGAATCAGTGCTTCGACCCCGACCACGCGGTGATCGCGGTAGCTGATCTGCGGCTGATAAACGAGGTAGAACTGGTCGCGAATCAGTGCGTCGCGCAGGTCTTTTTCCAGTTCGCGACGGCGGCGCATCTCGCTGTCGACGCTGGCGATGTAGAACTGATAGCGATTGCGCGAGCGGGTCTTCGCCAGCGTCATGGTCTGCTCGGCTTTCTGCAACAGTTTCTCGGTGCTGTCGCCGTCTTCGGGGAACAGGGTGATGCCGATGGTCGCGCGCAGGCGGATTTGCTGATGATCGAGGTCAAACGCCGCTTCCAGATCATCAAGGATGCTTTGCGCCAGTTCTGCCGCCTCGTAAGGCTGCTCGATATCGGCCTGCACCAGGGCAAACTGGTCGCCACCCAGACGAGCGAGGGCGCCAAGGCGACCGCTGTGGGCGCGCAGGCGATCGGCCAGTGCCAGCAATAACTGGTCGCCGGTTTGGTAGCTGAATTGCTCGTTGATGCCCTTGAAATCATCCAGCCCCACGCACAGTACCGCGACCCGGCGTTGCAGCTTGCCGGCATCCACCAGAATCTTGTCCAGTTGCTGCTGCAATTGCTGGCGGTTCGGCAGGCCGGTGAGGAAGTCGTACTGAGCCATGCGCAGCAGGCTGTTTTCCGCTTCGTGGCGCAGGTGGGTGTTGCGTTCGATGGATTCGAGCAACTGGTTGGCGGTGTTGATCCAGATCCCCAGTTCGTTTTTCTCGTGGCCCTTGAGCTGCGGAATCTTGTGCTCGCTGGGGCGATCGGGATTGATTTCGGTGAGGTGCTCGATGATCCGCGACAGCGGCTTGGTCAGCAGCCAGTGATAGACCAGATACAGCACCAGGCCCATGGCCAGGGCGCGCAATACGCCGGAAATGAAAATGATCACCGAACTGACAATGAAACTCTCGCCATAGATGGCGGTGTCGAGGGTGATGCTCAGGTCGCCGTAATACTCGCTGTACGGGCCGCGACCGACCAATTGGGTGGTGAACGTGCGTTCCTGACCGAGGATCAGATCGGTCAGCCAACGGCTGTTGGAGTGCTGCAACTCACGGGACTTTTGCGCGAGCATCGCTTCATTGGGGTGGCCGATGGAGGCCTGGCGCACGGCATCGTCCTGGAACAGGCCTTCGATCACCTGCATGCCCATTTCCCGGTCCAGGCTGTAGACCGCCTGCGTCGAGGGATCACGGAACATGTCGAGGATGCGCTGCGCGTCGCCGGCCACCGCCTGGCGGGTTTTATAGGCATCGAAAACAATCTGGGCGCAGCTCAAGACCACGCCGACGATCAATGCCGAAAGGAGCACGACCCGGAGCAACTTCACCGACAAGCTGTTCTTGAGTTCCAGCTTCAAAGGGTTATTCCTTGTTCCGTGCGGGTAGCGTCAAGTTGCCATGAGTATTGGCAATCCCGTGTTGGCAGTCAAAGGGACAATCAAGCCCAGGGATATTTGCCTGTGGCGTTGGCCGAAATGCAGCTGCCTGGAGTGTCAGCTCTATTTGTACTGTGTCGGTAGTTTCGGCCCTCAACTTGAGCAGGCTGGAACAAATTTTCGCTGATTTGATGGTAGCCCGCTGTGCTGCACCGGCAAGTGGCCGGAGACAGCGTTCATCGTGAGATACACGCAGGCATAAAAAAACCCGGCAATAGCCGGGTTTTTTGACTGGCGCGCAGCTTAAGCGGTGAAGGTTTTACCTTCGAACTGCTCGGCAACGAACTTCCAGTTGACCAGGTTCCAGAACGCTTCAACGTACTTCGGACGCAGGTTGCGGTAGTCGATGTAGTAAGCGTGTTCCCAGACGTCGCAGGTCAGCAGCGGGGTGTCGCCGCTGGTCAGCGGGTTGCCGGCGCCGATGGTGCTGGCCAGGGCCAGGGAACCGTCAGCCTTTTTCACCAGCCAGCCCCAGCCGGAACCGAAGGTGCCGATCGAAGTTTTGCTGAACTCTTCCTTGAACTTGTCGAACGAACCGAACGCTGCGTTGATGGCTTCAGCCAGTGCGCCGGTTGGTTGACCGCCGGCGTTTGGCGCCAGGCAGTTCCAGTAGAATGTGTGGTTCCAGACCTGAGCGGCGTTGTTGAAGATGCCGCCCGAGGAAGTCTTGACGATCTCTTCCAGGGTCTTGCCTTCGAACTCGGTGCCTGGCACCAGGTTGTTCAGGTTCACGACATAGGTGTTGTGGTGCTTGTCGTGGTGAAATTCCAGGGTTTCCTTGGAAATGTGCGGCTGCAGGGCATCGTGTGCGTAAGGCAGCGGCGGCAATTCGAAAGCCATGATGATTCTCCTAATCAGGTCTGTTGCGGTGAGCGCAAGGCCGATCACGGGCGGCCAGAAATGCACCGACGAGTTTTTACTCTTTGCGGCGCAGGGTTCGGATCATAGCACCGGGGTCAAGGCTTAACCACGCAACAACTGTGTGGGATAGAGGTTCCAGAGCTGTTTGGAATAAATCACTGGGCCAATATCAATTGCCCGGCGACCGTGAACATCATCAACGCCACCACCAGATCGAGAATCCGCCAGGTACTCGGCCTTGCCAGCCACGGCGCGAGCCATGCGGCACCGAGGGCGAGGGTGAAAAACCACAGCAACGAAGCACTTGCCGCACCCACGACATAAGCGCCCGGCACCGATTGCTGCGCCCCCAGCGAGCCGATCAGCAATACCGTGTCCAGATAAACGTGCGGGTTGAGCAGCGTCACCGCCAGCGCGCTGAGCATCACCGCGCGCAACGAGCGTACGGTGTGGTTTTCTCCCTGATCCAGACTCTGTTTCGAGAACGCCCGGCGCAGCGCCTGGCTGCCATACCAGATCAGAAAGACCGCGCCGCCCCAGCGCGCCACTGCGAGCAATGTCGGGTTCTGCGCCAACACCGTGGCCAGGCCGAAAACCCCGGCCGCCACCAGCAGCGCATCACAGGCCACGCACAGCGCCGCCACCGGCAGGTGATGTTCACGTCGCAGACTCTGCGCCAGCACAAAAGCATTCTGGGTGCCGATCGCCATGATCAGCCCCAGGGCCACCAATAGCCCGTTCACATAGCTTTGCCACATCAATAATTACTCCGCATTGGCTGCGAGATCGCGCAGCACGTGCATGGCGCGTTCGGCGTCGGCCTGACCGACAAACAAATGATCGTGGTAGTACCCGGCGATCACGTTGCAACTGATCCCGGCCTTGCCCAGTGCGCTGGCGAACGCAGCGGTCAGGCCAACGGCTTCCAGTGCCGAATGCACGTTGAGGGTGATCCACGCCGCGACATAATCGAAACTGAACCCGGCGCGTTCAGCCTGGGAGCGCTCGAGAATCACGGTCAGGCCTTCCTGCTCGCGGAAGCTGCCGACAATTTCCAGACCATTGGGCAACGGCGCGTCGCGCAGGGTGCAGAACACGTATTCGCCGGCGTTGAGCTGCGGGCTCATGCTGCGCAGCAAGGTCGTGAGTGAGGTTTCGCCAGCCATTGCTGTGTTCCTTGATAAAGAGTGCTTGCTGGCTATTCTCCGGTCGAAAGCGGTATAAGAAAAACCAATAGTGCTGATCGCTCATTAGGAAAACTGATGTTCGACTACAAATTGCTTTCCGCTCTGGCCGCCGTGGTCGAGCAGGCCGGATTCGAACGTGCCGCGCAGGTGCTGGGCTTGTCGCAATCGGCGATCTCCCAGCGGATCAAACTGCTGGAAGCGCGGGTCGGCCAACCGGTGCTGGTACGCGGCACGCCGCCATCGCCGACCGAGATTGGCCGGCGGCTGCTCAACCATGTGCAGCAGGTGCGCCTGCTCGAACGTGACTTGCAGACCCTGGTGCCGGCGCTCGACGAAGAAGGCCTGCCGGAGCGTTTGCGCATCGCCATCAACGCCGACAGCCTCGCCACCTGGTGGGCCGAAGCGGTGGGCGATTTCTGCGCCGAGCAGCATTTATTGCTGGATCTGGTGGTGGAGGATCAGACCGTCGGCCTCAAGCGCATGCGGGCCGGGGAAGTGGCGGCGTGTGTCTGCGCCAGCGAACGCCCGGTGGCCGGTGCGCGCAGCGTGTTGCTCGGGGCGATGCGCTATCGGGCGCTGGCCAGTCCAGCATTCATCGAGCGGCATTTCCCCGACGGGGTACGCGCCGAACAGCTGCCGCGCACCCCGGCGCTGGTGTTTGGCCCGGACGATTTCCTCCAGCATCGCTATCTCGCATCGCTGGGTGTCGATGGCGGATTCGAGCACCATTTGTGTCCGTCCTCCGAAGGATTTGTGCGCCTGACCGAAGCCGGGTTCGGCTGGGGACTGGTGCCGGAACTGCAAGTGCGCGAGCAACTGCAACGCGGTGTATTGCGCGAACTGTTGCCAGATAAACCGATCGATGTGCCGTTGTACTGGCATCATTGGCGCAATGGCGGTCAGCTGCTGGCCTTGCTGACCGAACAATTGCTACGTTCTTCATCGCGCTGGCTGGTGCCCTTGGGCTGATGATCAGCGTCAAGAAAGACGTATCAGGTAAACGAAAGTCATCGGAGCGTTACATGAAAATTCTGGTCACCGGCGCAAGCGGCTTCATCGGCGGACGCTTTGCGCGTTTCGCCCTGGAGCAGGGCCTGGACGTGCGGGTCAACGGTCGCCGGGCCGAAAGCGTCGAGCATCTGGTGCGCCGTGGCGCCGAGTTCGTCCCGGGCGATCTCACCGATGCGGATCTGGTGCGCGAACTCTGCGCCGACGTCGAAGCCGTGGTGCACTGCGCCGGTGCCGTCGGCTTGTGGGGGCGCTATCAGGACTTTCATCAAGGCAACGTGCAGGTCACCGAAAACGTCGTCGAAGCCTGCCTCAAGCAGCGCGTGCGGCGGCTGGTGCATCTGTCGTCGCCGTCGATCTATTTCGATGGCCGCGATCACCTCGGCCTGACCGAAGAGCAAGTGCCCAAGCGCTTCAAACATCACTACGCGGCGACCAAATACCTGGCCGAACAAAAGGTCTTCGGTGCGCAGGAATTCGGTTTGGAAACCATTGCTCTGCGTCCGCGCTTTGTCACGGGTGCCGGCGACATGAGCATCTTCCCGCGCCTGCTGAACATGCAGCGCAAGGGCCGTCTGGCGATCATTGGCGACGGCCTGAACAAGGTCGATTTCACCAGCGTGCAGAACCTCAACGAAGCGCTGCTCAGCAGCTTGCTGGCGGCTGGCTCCGCGCTGGGCAAGGCCTACAACATCAGCAATGGCGCGCCGGTGCCGTTGTGGGATGTGGTCAATTACGTGATGCGCAAGATGGAAGTGCCGCAGGTCACCAAATACCGTTCGTACGGCCTGGCCTACAGCGTTGCGGCGCTCAATGAAGGCGTGTGCAAACTCTGGCCGGGCCGCCCGGAGCCGACGCTGTCGCGGCTGGGCATGCAGGTCATGAAGAAAAATTTCACCCTCGACATCAGCCGCGCCCGGCATTATCTGGACTACGATCCGAAAGTCAGCCTGTGGTCGGCCCTCGACGAGTTCTGTGGCTGGTGGAAAGCCCAGGACATCCGTTGATACAAGTCGCCCGGCCAGCAATGAACCGCACTGCCGCTTGAGGGTCAATCCCTGCGGCTGCGGCGGTTATACTTCGCAGCATTTAGCCATCACCGCGTTCCACAAAGGTTGCCTCAATGTCCATGCGTAACGATGCCAACGACGATTTCGACGATGTACCGAGCCTGCGGGCCGACACCTTTGACGACGATGACATTCCGCCCAGCGCCCGCACCTCGGTGCACTCGCGCACGCCGCCGATGGTCAAGGTCAAGGCCGCGAGTACCGGGCCGCTGTGGGCACTGGTCGGCGCGTTGTTCTTCGCCTTCATCGGTCTGGCCTGGTGGAGCTTCCAGCAGATTTCGCTGATGGAGCAGCAATTGGTCGCCACCCAGGAAAGCTTTGCGCGCATCAGCGAGGAAGCGGCGGGGCGGTTGCAGGACATTTCCGGCAAGGTGGTGGCCAGCCAGAGCAACGTCAACAGCGACAGCGAAGCGTTGAAGCTGCAGATCAAACAGCTGGAAACCCAGTTGCTGGATCAAAGCAAACAGCAGCAAGGCGTGGTGGGTCAGGCCAGTGATCTGGACAAGCGTCTGGCGCAAATGACCGCGCAGACCACCGAACAACAGAACGCCAATACTCAGTTGCAGGCTCAGGTCAAAGCCTTGAGCGCGGAACTGGCGACCCTGAAAAGCACCCCGGCCGACACCGGTAAGGTCGACGCTCAGCTCAAGAGTTATGACGCGCAGCTGAAAAGCCTCGGCGCTGATATCACGGCGCTGAAGAAGCAGGGCACTTCGAACGCGGCGATCGAGCGTCTGGAGCAGGAAATCGTCGTCCTCAAAAGCGAACAGGACAATCGCCCTGCCGCTGCGCAGGGTGGTGGCAATACCGCCGAGTTCGACGCATTCCGCGGGCAGATGACCCGCAACCTCAACACCCTGCAGGCGCAGATCCAGAACCTGCAACAGCAGATCAATGCCCGGCCGTAGGGCCTGATGAACTGTAGCCAGGGACCTTTGTGGTGAGGGGATTCATCCCCGATGGGGCTGCACAGCAGCTCCCAAACCATTAGCTCGGTGTGTCAGAAAATATGTGTTCTCTCCATCAGGGCTGCTGCGCAGCCCATCGGGGATAAATCCCCTCGCTACAGGATGCGGCGCCCCGTCCGAGCCCAAGCCGTCTACGCTCTTGAAACACCAACAAGAACGAGGGATGCGTTATGGGATTTTTGCATAAAGTGGCGTGGCTCGGGGTGATGCTTTTTGTGGGGGCAGGGCAGGTCAACGCTGCCGCCACGCAAAAGGACGACAGCAAGGCCGCCATCGCTTTGCTGGAAAAGGCCCTGGCCTATTACCACGACAACGGCGACAAGGCCTTCGCCGCGTTCAGCCGTCAGGGCGAGTTCGTCGACAAGGATCGCTACGTGTTCGTGGTCGACACCAAGGGCGTGATGCTCGCCAGCGGCGGGCCCTCTTCAGCCTTGATTGGCCGTGACGTCAGCGAGGTGCTCGCGCCGGATTTGCAGAAAGCCTTCAAGGACGCCTTGCTAGTGCCGGAAGGCAACGGCATTCAACAGGCCGAATACCGCTGGCAGAACTGGGCCGACGGCAAGGTCGAGCGCAAACATGTGTATTACCAGCGCATCGGTCAGCGCATTCTGGCCGTCGGTTATTACCTGCCGCGTGCGTCAGCCGAGCAGGCCAAGGCACTTCTCGACAAGGCTGCAACCGATCTGGGGAAAAACGAGAAGGGCACGCTGACGGCCATCAACTCGCTCAAGGGTGGTTATCTGCAGGATGACTTGTATGTGTTCGTGGTCGATCTGCAGACCGAACGCTACGTTGCCCACGGCACCAACCTGCGCCTGATCAACACCGACTTCAGCAAGATCAAGGACCCGGAAGGTAAACCGGTGGGCGAGCCGATGCTGGCGCTGATCGCCAAGCAGGATGACGGTGAATACGAATACCGCTGGAAAAACCCGGTGACCGGCAAGGTCGAGGACAAGCATGCGTACCTGAAGAAGGTCGGGCATTTTCTGGTGGCGGTGGGTTACTACAGCCCCTGAAAATCAAAAGATCGTCCGAACGCGGCCCGAGCCTTCGGCAGCTCCTACATGGGAATGCATCTCTGTAGGAGCTGCCGCAGGCTGCGATCTTTTGCTGTTATTTGGCGCCGTGCTCGCGCCCGCGCAGCAGGTTGTTCGGCATCGCAATCGCCGCCGCCAGCCCCAGCAACGACACCGCCGTACTCACCCACAGCAAATGCCGGAACGTCACCGAAAGCTCGGCGCGCAAGGCGTTCTGCGCATCGCCCGGTGCGGCGTTCAAACCGTCGAGCAGCACGTTGCCCGAATGCCCCTCGCTGAGCAGCGAGTTGCTCGCCAGGTGGGCGAAACTCGAATCCTGCAATAACGCCAGCAACAGCGCCGACATCAACGCCACACCCACTGCGCCGCCCAGCGAGCGGAACAGGTTGGTGGTGCTGGTGGCGACGCCGATGTCGCGCTGTTCCACCGAGTTCTGTGTGCCCACCAATGAAGTCGGGAACTGCATGCCGCCGGCAATCCCGCTGAGCAGCATGAACAGACTGCTGACCAGCGTCGCATCCGGTGGGCTGAACGCCATGCCGAGAATCGAAATCGGCATCAGGATCGCACCCGTCAGGATCTGGGGTTTGTAACGACCGGTCACCGAGGTGCGGCGTCCGGCGAAATAGGCGCCTATCGGCAGTCCCATCGCCAGCGGCAGCAAGTGCAACGCCGCCGCATCGGCACCGGCGCCAGTGACGCTCTGAAAGCGCAGCGGCATCAGCACAATCAGCGAGATCGCCTGAAAACTGGTGAAGAAAATCGTGCACCAGCACAGCAACGCGTTGCGGTTGGTGAACAGGTGCATCGGCAGCAGCGGCTCGCGCGCCCGGCGTTCATGCCAGACGAACACCGCCAGCACCAGCACCGCACAGGCGAACAAGCCAAGCACTTCGCTGCTGCGCCACGAATGGCCCTGACCGACCTGAGTGATGGCCAGCAGCAACGCGGTCAAACCGATGATCATCAACAGCGTGCCGAGGTAGTCGATGATCGGTTTGCGCTGCGGAATCGGCAGCCCGCGCAGGTTGCGATTGGCCACCCACCAGGCGCCCAGCCCCAGCGGCAGGTTGATCAGGAATACCCAGCGCCACGACAGGTATTCGGTCATGTAACCGCCGAGCACCGGCCCGGCGACGCTGGCCACCGCATACATGCTGCTGAAGTAACCCTGATAGCGCCCGCGTTCGCGGGGCGGAACGATGTCGCCGATGATCGCCTGACTGACCGAGATCATTCCGCCGGCGCCGATGCCCTGGAGAATCCGCGCCAGCACCAGTTGTTCCATGCTCTGCGCCATGCCGCAAAACAGCGAGGCGAGGGTGAACAGGCCCATGCCGAACAGCATCAGTTTGCGCCGTCCGTACAAATCGCCGAGCTTGCCGTAGATCGGCACGGCCACGGTCATCGCCACCATGTACCCGGAAATCACCCAGGCCAGCAGGCTGACGTCCTTGAACTGTGCGGAGATGGCGGGCATCGAGACGGCGACGATGGTCTGGTCCAATGCCCCGAGAAAGATCGCCAGCATCAGCGCGACCAGCACGCTGCGAATGGCCGGTTTGGGTGTTTCAGGCTGGTGAAGATTGGTCACGGCGGAACCTGCGGGCAGTGAGAATCCCGCAGGCCATCGGGCGAGCGGGGATGCTCGCCAGTGTAAGTCGGTAGGAAGCTATTCGATAGCCTCATAAGGAAGCCCGACGTAATTTTCTGCAATGGTTTTCCGACCCGCTTCTGAACTGACGAAATAGTCCAGTTCCGAGGCGCTGATCCGTTGGCTGAAAGCATCATGCTCGTCGAAACGGTGCAGCATCGAGGTCATCCACCAGGAAAACCGTTCGGCTTTCCAGACCCGGCGCAGGCAGATTTCCGAGTATTTCTCCAACAGATCCGTGCGCCCTTCGCGATAAACCTTCAGCAGAATGTTGAACAAAGTGCTGACATCGCTGGCGGCCAGGTTCAGGCCCTTGGCCCCGGTGGGCGGCACAATGTGTGCGGCATCGCCGAGCAGAAACATCCGCCCATACTGCATCGGCTCGACGACAAAGCTGCGCAGCGGCGCGATGCTTTTTTCAATCGACGGGCCGGTGACCAGTTTTTCGGCAAGCTCGGCGGGCAGACGGGTTTTCAGCTCAGCCCAAAAGCGCTCATCGGACCAGTCCGCGACGTTTTCTTCCGCCGGCACTTGCAAGTAGTAACGGGTGCGGGTGGCCGAACGCATGCTGCACAGGGCGAAGCCGCGTTCGTGACGGGCGTAGACCAGTTCTTCGTGCACCGGCGGGGTGTCGGCGAGAATTCCCAGCCAGCCGAACGGGTAGACCCGTTCGAAAATCTTCAGGCAGTCTTCGGGAATCGACTGCCGGGCCACGCCGTGGAAGCCATCGCAACCGGCGATGTAATCGCAATCGACGCGCCAGGTTTCACCGTCCTTTTCGAAGGTGACAAACGCTTCGTCGCTTTTCATGCCGTGAGGAACGACATGGCTCGCCTCGTAAATCGTCGGCGCACCGGCCTCCCGACGAGCGGCCATCAGGTCGCGCGTGACCTCGGTCTGGCCGTAGACCATCACGGTTTTGCCACCGGTCAGACCCTGCAGATCGATGTGGGCCAGACGCCCATCCAGGGCCAGATCGAAACCGCCGTGCACCAGTCCTTCGGCGTCCATGCGCTGGCCGACTCCGGCCTGGCGCAACAGCTCTACCATGCCTTGTTCGAGCACGCCGGCGCGAATCCGCCCGAGGACATAGTCGGGCGTCTGGCGTTCAAGAATCAGGGTGTCGATGCCGGCGTTGTGCAGCAACTGACCGAGGAGCAATCCGGAGGGACCGGCGCCAATGATGGCGACTTGGGTTTTCAGCGTTTTCATTGTTTTTATGACTCGCAAGCTTCACGCGACAGCAGCCGGTGAATGATTTTTATGGATCGAGTGCTTGCATTTTTCCCTTGCGGGTCTGTCAATTGAAGGTGAAAACTGAGCCGATACCTGTACATTCTGCCAATCGGTGCGATTATCGCCCGCAAACCTCGAGGCCTGGATTGAAGTGATGAACAAGCCTGACCTGCCTTCGATTCCGGTGTTCAAGCTCTACGGTGAAAGCCTGGACTGGCCGACCCCTGACTTGCTGCACTGTGAAACCATTTCCAAACGCAGTCGCGAACATCAATGGGAAATCAAACCCCACCGCCACGCCGATTTGTGCCAGTTACTCTTCGTTTTCAAAGGTCAGGCAGAGCTTGAAATCGAAGGTCAACGCACGCAGCTCAACGAACCCGCGATTCAAGTCCTGCCCCCGTTATCGGTGCATGGCTTTCGTTTTTCCGAGGACGTCGAAGGTTTCGTCGTTACCCTCGCCAATCCGTTGATCAACCACCTGCAGGCGCAACTGGGCAATTCGGTGCATGCCCTGGCGCAGGCCGAGCACTATCCGGCGGGCAAGGATGCGCAGTACCTGCACAGTCTGTTTTCAGCATTGCAGGCCGAATACAACGGCCATCAACCCGCGCGGGAAATGCTCATGCATTCGCTGGTCAGCGTGATCATGGTCTGGGTCAGCCGTCAGGCGATCGTGCGCCATAACGCCAGTCAGCGCCCACAACGCCAGCGCGAATACCTCAATGGGTTCATTCAATTGGTGGAGGAGACGTACCGCCAGCATGTGAAGGTCGAAGACCTGGCGCATCGCTTGGGGATTTCGGTGTCACACCTCAACGGTACTTGCCGGGAGCTGGCAGGGCAGCCAGCGCTGCAGATCATGCACGAACGCCAGTTACTGGAAGCCAAACGTTTGCTGACCTACACCAGCATGACCATTTACGAGATGTCGGAGCTGTTGGGGTTTTCCGATCCGACCAACTTCACGCGCCTGTTCCGGCGCAGGGTGGGGATTTCGCCAAAGGCGTTTCGCGACCGGCTGAAGGCCGAACAGTAAATCTGTGCCACCACAAATCCCTGTGGGAGCGAGCCTGCTCGCGAAGACGGTTTTTCATTCAGCATTGTTGTTGGCTGACACACCGCTTTCGCGAGCAGGCTCGCTCCCACAGGACCGCATTCCAGCTCAGGTCAATCAGCGCAATGCGTTCAGCGTCGCATTGTGCGGAATACAACGCTCGAAATTGCAGCTCGCATAATCGCGGGGCAGTTGTCGCAGTTGCTCGACCCGCCAGGCCGCAGTGCCGTACAGCGCCAGCGTGGCGGCGCAGGTGATGAAGATCGCGAAGTACCTTCTTGTTCTGATGTTCATGGCGTAGACCTCTGAACGCATACCCTGCGGTATTACTTTCAGCATAGAACAAGATCAAAAGATCGCAGCCTGCGGCAGCTCCTACATTTGGAATGCATTTCCTCTGTAGGGGCTGCCGCGGGCTGCGATCTTTTGCTTTTCTACAACCCCACATCCCACTCTGGATGCTCGGGAAACCGTTGCACCAGAAAATCCAGCATGCTGCGCAGCGCCGCCGGCATGTGCTTGCGCGAGGCGTACACCGCGTAGATGTTCATCTGCCGTGGTTCGGCATCCGGCAGCAGACGCACCAGTTCTCCGGCATGCACATGCACCCCGGCCTGATAGGTCGGCAGCATCGCCACGCCCGCACCGGCCAGGGTCGCGCGCAGCAACGTGCTGGCCTCGTTGGCGCTGATGTTGCCTTGCACCGGCACCGACACCGGTTCGCCGTCCTCTTCGAAATGCCACAGGCTCTTGCCGAAATACGAATGCGTCAGACAGTTGTGCCGGCTCAGGTCCTCGACCCGTTGCGGCGGCGGGTTTTCGCGCAAGTAGGCGGGCGCGGCGCAGACGACCGAACGGCACACCGTCAGGCGCCGGGCGATCAGGTTCGGGTCCAGGTCATTGCTGGTGCGGATCGCCAGATCGATGCGTTCATCCACCAGATTCACCGTGCGGTCGAGCATTTGCAGATCGATGCTGACCCCGGGGTAGCGCTTGACGTACGCCGCCATGGCATCGGCCAGTTGTGCTTGGCCAAACGAGGTGCTGACACTGATGCGCAGCAGTCCGCGCGGCGCATCGTGGGGTTCGCTGACAGCGGCCTGCATATCGCTTGAGAGTTCGAGCATCTGTCGGCAGCGCGGCAGGATTTCGCTGCCGGCGGTGGTTAGGCTCAATTTGCGCGTGGTGCGGTGCATCAGACGCGCGCCGACCCAGTCTTCCAGCTCCGCCAGATAGCGCGACACCACCGGCCGTGACAGGTCCAGATGATCGGCGGCTGCCGACTGGCTGCCCAGATCCACCACCGTGACAAACACGCGCATTGCTTGAAGACGATCCATGATTTGCCCGCTTTCAGAAACAAACTATGTTCAAGCATCGCATTTTTTGTACCGAGTCAGGCAACTAAGCTCTGTCCCATCGCCAAACACGGCATTCGGATCACGGAGCAACAGATGATCGGCTTCACCACCCTCAAGCGCGTTTTGCTGGCCACCGCCACCCTCGGTTTTGCGGCCCATGCCGCTGCCGCCAACCTGACCCTGGACGTTTACAACCCGGGCACCAACGCGATCTTCCCGGTGACCTCGGTGCTGGTCAGCGGCGAGAAAGACGCGATTCTGGTCGACGCGCAATTCGGCAAGGCCCAGGCCGAACAGGTGGTGGAAAAGATTCGCGCCAGCGGCAAACACCTGACCACCATTTACATCAGCCACGGTGACCCGGATTACTACTTCGGCCTCGACACCCTGACCCAGGCCTTCCCCGACGCCGAGGTCCTGGCGTCGCAGCCGACCGTTGATCACATCAACAAAACCGTCGCCGGCAAACTCGCCTTCTGGGGCCCGAAAATGGGCGCCGACGTACCGGCCAAAACCATCGTGCCGGGCGTGCTCAAGGGCGACAGCCTGATGCTCGAGGGGCAGAAGCTGCAGGTGGTCGGTCTTGAAGGCAAACAACCGGATCGCAGCTTCGTGTGGATTCCGTCGCTCAAGGCGGTGGTCGGTGGTGTTGTGGTCGCAGAGAACATTCATGTGTGGATGGCTGATACCCAGACTGCGCAATCCCACGCCGACTGGCTGCAAACCCTGCATTCGATTGAAACCCTGAAGCCGAAAACCGTGGTGCCCGGTCACTTTCTGGGCGAGAGCAGCCGCTCGCTGGCCAGCGTGAAATTCACCGCCGACTACATTAAGGCTTTCGACGAAGAAACCGCCAAGGCCAAGGATTCCGCCGCACTGATCAAGGCCATGCAAAAACGCTACCCGACACTCGGCGAAGAAAGCTCGCTGGAGCTGAGCGCCAAAGTCGCCAAGGGCGAAATGCAGTGGTAAGCCGATTCTGAAAACGCAGCACTCTCAAGCCAACTGGAGAATGTCATGAGCAAGATCGCAATCATTGGTGCCACCGGTCGTGCCGGTAGCCAACTGCTGGAAGAAGCCCTGCGTCGTGGCCATAGTGTCACCGCCATCGCCCGCGACACCTCGAAGATCGGCACACGTGCCGGTGTGGTCAGCAAGAATGTCGATGTGCTGGATTCGGCAGCGCTGCAAGCCGCCGTCGCCGGTCACGACGTGGTGATCAGCGCTGCGCATTTCGCCACGGTACCGGCCAGTGCCGTGGTTGGCCCGGTGAAGCAGGCGGGGGTGAAGCGTCTGCTGGTGGTCGGTGGTGCCGGTTCGCTGCTGCTGCCGGATGACACCCGAGTGATCGACAGCGCCGGTTTCCCGGCCGAGTACAAAGCCGAGGCCAGCGCCGGGGCAGCGTTTCTCGATGCCTTGCGTCAGGAGAAGGAACTGGACTGGACCTTCCTCTCGCCATCGGCCGAGTTTGTCGAAGGTGAGCGCACCGGCAGCTTCCGCGTCGGCAAGGATCACTTGCTGGTGAGTGCCGAAGGTCGCAGCTGGATCACCTTCGCCGACTACGCGATTGCGTTGATTGACGAAGTGGAAACGCCGAAGCATTCGCGTCAGCGGTTTACCGTCGGCTACTGACCTGCAAACGCCCCCTGTAGGAGCTGCCGCAGGNACAAGATCAAAAGATCGCAGCCTGCGGCAGCTCCTACAGGGGAATGTGGTGTTTCAGCGGGTGTGCGCCTGCTCCACCAGCCAGATCATCAGTTCTTCCAGCTGCGGCGACGCCCCTGCACCCTGCGGCATCACCACGTAGTAACCCAGCCCCGTTTTCACCTTCAGCTCAAACGGCATCACCAGCCGCCCGGCGCGCAGGTCGTCGCCGATCAACGACCAGTCGCCAATTGCCACACCCGTCCCGTGGGACGCCATCGACATCGCCTGATCCAGCGTCTCGAAATGCTGGCCCGTGTTGACGTTGTTCAACTGCAATTCGGCCGCCGTCAGCCACACCGTCCAATCCTGCGTATCGCGGGTCGGATGCAATAGCAGATGCTGTTGCAGATCGGCCGGTTCGCTCAGCACCGGTGGGCCTTTCAATAACGCAGGCGAACAGACCGGCGTCAGTTGCTCATCGAACAAATGCAGGGCAGTGGATGAGTTGTCCGGCGGCGTGCCGTAGATCACCGCCGCATCAAACTGCTCGCGCTGGAAGTCGACACCGTGGGCCAGCGTGGTGGTCAGTTTGACCGGTACGTCCGGGCGTTCCTTTTGCCATTGCAACAGGCGCGGCACCAGCCAGCGCATCACGCAGCTGGGCGCCTTGAGTTGCAGGGTCTGACGCTTGCGCCCGATCTGCTCGGTGGCCTCGCTGATCAACCCGAAGATCTTTTCCACCCGTGGCAGCCATTCGCGTCCTTCGGCGGTCAGCTCCAGGCCTCGGGCCAGACGGATGAACAGCTCATACCCCAGATGATCTTCCAGCCCGGCGATCTGCCGGCTCACGGCGCCCTGGGTGATGTGCAACTGCTCGGCCGCCCGGGTGAAGTTGCAGCACTGCGCAGTGATCAGAAACGTGTGCAGGGCGGGCAGGGGAGGCAGTCGTTTCATGTGGATCCAAGGTATGACGTGAGGACATGGCTAGTATGACTTTTAATCGATTGTTGCCGCTACCTGCCGCCCGTTCAATGAGCCCATGTTCAGATCATGTGGGAGCGAGCCTGCTCGCGAAGGCTGTTTCACATTCAGCATTGATGTTGGCTGATCCAGCGCTTTCGCGAGCAGGCTCGCTCCCACACGGGATCTGTGTTTTTAGCTGACAGAAGGGCAATCGACATGGCGACGTGTGGCGAAGTACTGGTCAAGTTACTCGAGGATTACGGGGTCGAGCAGGTGTTCGGCATTCCCGGGGTGCACACCGTGGAGCTGTATCGCGGGCTGGCCCGTTCGAGCATCAACCATGTCACCCCACGGCATGAACAGGGCGCCGGTTTCATGGCCGACGGCTACGCGCGCACCAGCGGCAAACCGGGGGTGTGCTTCATCATCACCGGTCCGGGCATGACCAACATCACCACCGCGATGGGCCAGGCTTACGCCGACTCGATCCCGATGCTGGTGATCTCCAGCGTGCAGACCCGCAGCCAGTTGGGCGGCGGTCGCGGCAAGCTCCACGAGTTGCCGAACCAGAGCGCGCTGGTCGGCGGCGTCGCGGCGTTCTCCCACACTTTGATGTCGGCGGCAGAATTGCCGGCCGTGCTGGCCCGTGCTTTCGCACTGTTTCAGGCCGGGCGTCCGCGTCCGGTGCACATCGAGATTCCGCTGGACGTGCTGGTGGAAGAGGCTGATGAACTGCTCGCCAGCGTTCCGGTGAATATTGACCGCGCCGGGGCTGCACCGGCTGCCGTACGGCGCATGAGCGAACTGCTGGCCGGCGCTCAGCGTCCGCTGATTCTCGCCGGTGGCGGGGCCATCGATGCCGCCGCCGAACTCACCGAACTGGCCGAGTTGCTCGACGCCCCGGTGGCGCTGACCATTAATGCCAAAGGCATGTTGCCGACCAGCCATCCGCTGCTGATCGGCTCGACACAAAGCCTGGTCGCGACCCGCGCGCTGGTGGCCGATGCCGACGTGGTGCTGGCGATCGGTACCGAACTGGCGGAAACCGATTACGACGTGACCTTCGCCGGCGGCTTCGAGATTCCCGGCAAGTTGCTGCGCATCGACATCGACGCCGATCAGACCGTGCGCAACTATCCGCCGCACGTGGCCTTGGTCGCCGACTCGCGCAACGCTGCGCAAGCGCTGCTCGGTGCGCTGTCGCAGCAGGCGCTGGCCGAGCGGTGCAACGATTGGGGCCAGGTGCGGGCAGCGCGTCTGCGCGATGAGCTGGCCGCGACCTGGGATGCACCAACACTGGCCCAGACCCGTTTTCTGGAAACCGTGCTGCACGAGTTGCCGGACGCGGTGTTCGTCGGCGACTCCACGCAACCGGTGTACACCGGCAACCTCACCTTCAACCCGGAACGACCACGGCGCTGGTTCAACTCGTCCACCGGTTACGGCACCCTCGGTTACGCCCTGCCGGCGGCGATTGGCGCGTGGCTTGGCGGCAACGTCGAGGGCGGCGCTCGTCCGCCGGTGGTCTGCCTGATCGGCGATGGCGGCTTGCAGTTCACCCTGCCGGAACTGGCCAGCGCGGTTGAAGCGCGCACGCCAGTTATCGTGCTGCTGTGGAATAACCAGGGTTACGAAGAGATCAAGAAATACATGGTCAACCGCGCCATCGAGCCGGTCGGCGTCGATATCTACACCCCGGATTTCATCGGCGTCGCCAAGGCCCTGGGCTGCGCCGCTGAAGCGATCAGCTCGGTTGAGCAATTGCGTGGCGCGCTGCGTGCGGCGACTGACCGCCAAGGCCCGACCGTGATCGAAATCGACCAGAGCCAATGGATGCAGGCGGTGGCCCAATGATCAACTTCCCAACCACCCTCGATGGTCTGTACATCAATGGTCAATGGTCCGCCGGGCGTGAGCACCTGCGGGTGATCAACCCGGCCACCGAAGCACTGCTGACCACGGTCAATGGCGGCGATGAACGCGCGGTTGATCTGGCCGTCAGCGCGGCCACTGCAGCGTTCAAGAACTGGTCGAAAACCAGCGGTGCCGAACGCGGCGCGATCCTGCGCAACATTGCCAACGGTGTGCGCAACGGGCGTGACCACTTGATGAAGTTGCAGTCGAGCAACAACGGCAAGCCACAGTTCGAAGCGGCCATCGACGTCGATGATGTGATCGCCACCTTCGAGTATTACGCCGGTTTGGCCGAAGGCCTCGACGCACAACTCGACAGCAACGTGGCGCTGCCCAGCGACGATTTCAGTGCGCGTCTGCGCCGTGAACCGTGCGGTGTGGTCGGGCTGATCGTGCCGTGGAATTTTCCGATGGTCACCACTGCGTGGAAGCTCGCACCGGCCTTGGCCGCCGGTTGCTGTGTGGTGCTCAAACCGTCGGAAGTCACGCCGCTGCCGGAGCTGGAACTGGCGGCGATCATCGCTGAATCCGGTCTGCCCGACGGCGTGTTCAACCTGGTCTGCGGCACCGGTCTGGCGGTGGGGGCACCGCTGTCGGCGGATCCGCGCATCGCGAAAATTTCCTTCACCGGCAGCAACGCTGTCGGCGTGCAAGTGATGCAGCGTGCCGCCGAAACCGTGAAGGGCGTGAGCCTGGAGCTGGGTGGCAAATCTTCGCTGCTGGTGCTCGAAGATGCCGATCTGGAACTGGCCGTGGAACTGGCTTGCGGCGGCGGTTTCTTCAATGCCGGGCAGATGTGCTCAGCCACCAGTCGCGTGCTGGTCGCCGATGAACTGGCCGATGAATTTCTTGAGCGTCTGCAAAAGCGCGCGCAAGCGATTCGCGTGGCCGATCCTTTCGACCCGGACGTGGAGATGGGCGCGCTGGTCAATCAGGCGCAATACCAGCGCGTGCTCGGCCATATCGATCGCGGTTTGAGTGCCGGAGCGAAGCTGGTGTGCGGCGGTAATCGTCCGGCGGATCTGCCACGCGGCTATTTTTTGCAGCCGACAGTGTTCACCGACGTGCCCCTCGACAGTGCGTTGTGGTGTGAAGAGATCTTTGGCCCGGTGCTCTGCGTGCGCAGTTTCAGCAGCGAAGCCGAGGCGATTGCCCTGGCCAACGACAGCCAGTTCGGGCTGGTCGCCAGTGTGGTGACGCGTAACGCCGAGACCGCCGACCGCGTCGCCAACGCCCTGCAGGCGGGGCTTGTATGGCTCAACGCGCCGCAAGTGATCTTCCCGCAGACGGCGTGGGGCGGCTACAAGCAGAGCAGCATCGGCCGCGAATTGGGGCCGTGGGGCCTGGCCGCGTTTCAGGAAATCAAACACGTGATCCGGGCGCTCTGAGCGCCCGAAAACGGTGAATGCATGCCTCGCAACGAGGCATGCGTCGGTGTCATGGCTTCGATGAGTTTTTATCGATAGTCAGGTGTATTGCACGACCTCAGGATGAACCCGTCGGCAGCGCTGCAGGCCTTTTAATACAAGGCCTGCAGCGGATCCGGCCGCGCGGATGCAACGGTTGCGACCAACCTCATACTTAAAAGAACAAAGGGAGTCCTTCATGGGCGAGCATGATCTGAACAGGCGTCAATTCATTAAAACCGTCGGCGTCGCCTCGGTAGCGGCGGCGGCCCTGAGCATGCCCTTCATCCGGGCCAGCGCCAGCGACACACGGTTTGCCGGCAAGACCCTGCGTTTGCTGACCTGGTCGGATGACACCGGCCTCGCCGCACTGCGCAACATCGCCGCCACGTTCGAGGCCAAGACCGGCGCCAAGGTCATTGCCGACCGCACCGGCAGCACCTCGGAAATGGTCGCCAAACTCAAGGCCGGCGGTGACCGTCCGCAGTACGACATCATCACCCTGGCCGGGGTTGGCGCCGAAGGTCTGGCCGCCGCCGGACTGCTGGAAAAACCCGACCTCAACCGGATTCCAAACCTGATCGACGTACCGGAAAAATACCGCACCGGCGCCAACGGGCACGGCATCGGTTACCTGCTGTGGTGCAACAGTCTGGTCTACAGCACCCGTACCCTCAAACAGGCTCCAGACAGTTACGCCGCGCTGTGGGATGCCGATCTGGCGCCGAACATTTTCCTGCCGCCGCCGAACTGGACCGAGGCGATGGACCTGATCATCATCGCCGCGAAACTCGCCGGTGGTGATGAACACAACATCGAGCCGGGCTTCAAGAAACTCGCCGAGCTCAAGGATCGCGTGGTCACCCTCGGCGAGAACCCGAACCAGATCGCCGAGCTGTTCCGCACCGGGTCCCTGGACATGGGCGGCTTGTACGCCCCGGCATTCTTCCCCAAGCAGATCCGCGATCCGAACTACGGCCTCGGTGCCACGTTTGGCATGAAGGAAGGTTTCTACACCGACCTGATGCTCTCGGTGATGCCGAAGAACCGTCCGGGCGACACCGACCTGGCCTACGCCTTCATCGATCACTCTCTCGACCCGCTGGTGCAGGGCAAGATGGCCGAAGACATCTTCAACGGCCCGGTCAACGCCAAGGCGATCATCTCCGCCGAAGCGCGCAAGAGCCCGTACATCCTCACCCCGGAGCAGATTGCCGAGAAGGCGATCATGCACGACAACGCCTTCCTGGCGACCGTGCATGACCAATGGATTCGTCGTTATACGGAAATCTTTTCTTCCTGACCCTAACACCTCCTGTAGGAGCTGCCGAAGGCTGCGATCTTTTGCCTTTGATCTTCTTTGCGCAGATGAGGATCAACAGCAAGATCAAAAGATCGCAGCCTTCGGCAGCTCCTACAGGGATGTGTTGTTTGGCTTTCCATTGACGAGATCATTGCTATGGAACATCAATCCCTGACCCAACCGGTCGACGCAGGTGACGTGCGCCCGGCGCGCGGTATTTCGCCGACCGCCCGGGCGTGGTTTTTCCTCACGCCGTCGATGCTGTTTCTCGGTGTGCTGATCGCCGCCAGCCTGCTGGTGCTACGCATGAGCGTCGGCACTAAAGGCGCGGAGTGGAGCGGGTTCAGCCTCGCCAGCTACGCGCAGTTGCTCGAACCCTATTACCTGAAATCCCTGCTGCTGACCCTGCGTCTGGCGTTGATCAGCGCGGTGATCGCCGTGCTGCTGGCGATCCCGGTGGCGTACACCATGTCGCGGCTGACCTCGCCGTTCGTGCGGCGGATCTTTCTCGCGGCGGTGTTGTTGCCGCTGCTGGTCAACCTGCTGCTGCAAAGCTACGGCTGGCTGGTGATTCTCGGCCCGGGCGGGATGCTCAACCAGACGCTGATGGGCCTGGGCCTGATCAAGCGCCCGATCATGTTGCTGTACAACCAGAACGGTGTGCTCATGGGCTTGGTGCAGACCGCGTTTCCATTGGCCGTGCTGCCGATTGCCAGCGCCATGCGCGGTGTTGCGCGCACCTACGAAGAGGCCGCCGCTACCTTGGGAGCCAGTCGTTTTCAGGTGTTCCGTCAGGTGGTGTTGCCGATGAGTCTGCCGGGGATCATCACCGGGGCGACGCTGGTGTTCGCCTACAACGCCAGCAGTTTTGTCGTGCCGTTGCTGCTCGGTGGTCGCCGTGTGCCGATGCTCGCGGTGATGGTGCATGACCAGATCGCGCCGCTGATGAACTGGCCCGCCGCATCGGCGGCCGGGGTGGTGCTGATCGTCACCACGCTGGCGATCATGACCCTGTCCGAATACATCACCGGCCGTCGTCGGCGCCTGCTGGAGGCTTCGCAATGAGTACCCTGACCAACAAGCGCATGGCGCTGCTGCCCGGCGACACCGGCAAGTTCGCCGGGATCCTTTCCGGGGTCATTCTGCTGCTGGCGGTGTTGCCGATCCTGACCATGATCGTCATGTCGTTCAGTGGTGCATCGAACCTCGACTTCCCGCCGAGCAGCTACAGCCTGCAATGGTACAAGGCGGCCTGGCACACCTTCGTTTCGCCGGACGCCAGCGACGTGCTGAGCCTCGGCCAGGCCATGGCCACCAGCCTGCTGGTGTCGTGCCTGACCATGGTCTTCGCCACGCTGATCGCGGTGCCCGCCGCCTATGCGCTGACCCGCTGCGAGTTCCGTGGCAAAGCCGTGGCGCTGCAACTGATGTCGTTGCCGCTGGTGTTTCCGATGGTGGTGTTGGGCCTGGCCTTGCTGCTGGTGTTCGACAGCCTGCCGTTTCACCTGACCACCTCGCGGCTGGTGATTGCCCACGTGATTCTGGCGCTGCCATTCGTGGTGAAAAACTGCACCGCCGCGATGCTCTCCATCGGCAGTGAAGTCGAAGAGGCGGCGCGGATGCTCGGCGCTTCACCGCTGCGGGCGATTGTCGATGTGGTGGTGCCGTTGATGAAGTCGGGGATTCTGGCGGGGATGCTGCTGGCGTTCATCGTCTCGTTCAACGAATTCACCGTGACCTATTTCCTCTACACCATCGACGTCATGACCGTGCCGATCTGGATGTACAGCCGCACCGTGTCATCGCTCGACCCTACCGTGTTCTCGTTTGCCGTGCTGATCGTGCTGATCGACTTCGTCCTGATCTGGGCGCTGGAGAAGCTGGTGGGCGAGGGCGGCGTTTCCTTTTGATTTGAGGTGCAACATGACTGGTCTGATTCTGGAAAACGTCGAGAAATTCTACGGCTCGGCGTGCGCGGTACAGGACGTCAACCTGCATTTGCCGGAAGGCAAACTGGTGTGTTTTCTTGGCCCGTCGGGCTGCGGCAAAACCACCTTGTTGCGGATGATCGCCGGGCTGGAAACCCTCACCGGCGGCGAGATTCGCCTCGACGGCGAGAACATCGGCCACACCCCGGCGCACCTGCGCAACTTCGGCATGGTGTTCCAGTCGCTGGCGCTGTTTCCGCACATGACCGTTGGCGAGAACATCGCCTACCCGCTGAAACTGCGCGGCGTGAGCAAGGCCGAGCAACAGACGCGGGTAGTGGAGTTGCTGGAGCTGATCCAGTTGCAAGCGATGATCGACCGGCCGGTGGCGAAACTCTCCGGCGGGCAACGACAGCGGGTGGCGATTGCCCGGGCCATCGCCTCGCGGCCGAAAATCCTCCTGCTCGACGAACCGCTGTCGGCGCTGGACGCCAAGTTGCGCGAGTCGATGCAGGTGGAAATCCGCCAGTTGCAGCAGCGCTTGAACATCACCACGATCATGGTCACCCATGATCAGCGCGAAGCCATGACCATGGCCGACATCGTCGTGGTGCTCGGCGAGCACAAGGTGCAGCAGGTGGGCACGCCGATCGAAATCTATCGGCACCCGGCCAACGAGTTCGTCGCCGACTTCATCGGTTCGGGCAACATCTTTCCGGCCACGGCGCTGG
The DNA here is from genome assembly GCF_052045635.1 of Pseudomonas sp. 22189. NCBI lineage: Bacteria > Pseudomonadati > Pseudomonadota > Gammaproteobacteria > Pseudomonadales > Pseudomonadaceae > Pseudomonas > Pseudomonas sp. 22189. The sequence continues at coordinate 112,752 of NZ_JBQEPG010000011.1, read as the reverse complement.
GCGACGGCAAAGTCAGCCTGCCGGGCGGTGATGCGCTGCAAGTGCCGATCTGCGGCAGCATCGAGGCGGGGCAGAAGGTAAAGATGCTGATTCGTCCGGAAGACCTGCAACTGTCCGCACCACAGGCGACGGCGGGCAATCGCTTGCTCGGCAAGGTGACGTTTGTGCGTGATATTGGCGCGACCATCGAGACCACGGTGGAGTGTTCCGGGGTGAGTTTCACCGCGTTGAGCACGCCGTGTCAGGGGATCGGTTTGGGGATCGGGCATCCGGTGTCGGTGACATTGCCGAGCGAGGCGTGTCGAGTGTTGGGGGCTTGATCCGGATTTGATGTTGGCCTCGCTGGCCTCTTCGCGAGCAGGCTCGCTCCCACATTTGGAAACGCGTTCCTCNGGGAGCGAGCCTGCTCGCGAAAGCGCCAGATGCAGCAACGCCAAGTCCGGATCAGACCGACTGCCGCAACCGCGCCAGATCCCTTAACGGCGGCGCACCAAACAAGCGGCTGTACTCGCGGCTGAACTGCGACGGGCTTTCATAGCCCACGCGATAGCCCGCCGCCGACGCTTCCAGCCCTTCGGCCAGCATCAGACGCCGCGCCTCTTGCAGGCGCAATTGCTTCTGATACTGCAGCGGACTCATCGCGGTCATCGCCTTGAAACGGTGATGCAAGGTCGAGACGCTGAGGTTCACTTCTTTCGCCAGATCATCAATGCGCAGCGGTTGTTCGAAGTTGCCGTTGAGCCATTTGATCGCCTGGCTGATGCGATGGCTCTGACTGTTGGCAATCGCGATTTCATACAGGCGATGGCCCTGCGGACTGCGCAGCAGGCGATAAAGAATCTCCCGGCGAATCAGTGGCGCGAGCATGGCAATGTCTTTCGGCGCATCCAGCAGTCGCGCCAGACGCAACACCGCGTCGAGCATCGCGCTGTCGATCTTTTCCACATACAGGCCACGCCCGGTCGGTCGGGTCGGCACGCCCATGGGGCCGGCGTCGGCGATCAGTGCAGTGATTTCCGCGGGGTCGATGTCCAGGCGCACGGCGAGGATCGGCTCCTCCGGCGAGACATTCACCACCCGCCCGCTGAGCGGCATCGAGACCGAGACCACCAGGTAATTCAGCGGGTCGTAATTGAAGAACTCATCGGCCAGGCGCACCTCTTTGCGGCCCTGGGCCATGATGCACAACGCCGGTTGCGCGAGCACCGGGGCGAAGTCATGGGACTGGGTATGGCGCGACATGAACAGCGAGCCGATGGCGGTCTGGTAACTGCCGTCGTCGGTGGTGTTGCGGCGGATGATCGCCGCGAGCTCCGCACGCTGTTTTTCCATGTCGGCATCGGGCGGGGACTGGAAACGATCGAATGACGTCATGCGCGGCATCCTCTGCTAAAACGGTGGAATGGGGCAGAGCCTATATTTGTGCAAGCGCCAGCGGTAGACACATCCTGTCAAATGCTTGCCTGATTCTGCATCGGCTGGTTTTGTGCCGCCGCGATCAGCCTGCATCCGACGCGCAGTGCCTGCGGTCAAATCCCCCTGTAGGAGCTGCCGAAGGCTGCGATCTTTTGATTTTAAAAACAAAAATCAAAAGATCGCAGCCTTCGGCAGCTCCTACACAAAACTCGTATGACAGCGGTGTGACAAGGTTTTAGCGGTGGTTGCCAGTCGTTTATGCAGTCTCGCAGGATTGTGCAACGCAGCGGCAGGAATCGACTAACGGCGCCTTGCGCGCGGCCCTTAACCTTGGATCCTGTCGCAGCCCGTCCCCCGGCTGCCACGCGACTCCCTGGGAGGGTTGAACATGTCCAAGCAGATTCCCGTCAGTCATATGGCCTTCGTTCGAGCGCGCGCCGGCCGCTCCGCCGAACTGGGTGTGCGCCTCAGTGCCTTGATCGAACCGTCACGCAACGCCCCCGGTTGCCTGAACTTCGCCTTGCAGCATTCGCAATGCGATCCGGAACTGTGGCTGGTCTCCGGTTTCTGGAGCCATCAACAGGCAATGACTGCGTATTTCAATAGCCCGTCGATGCAGATCTTTGCCGAGCTGGTCCAGGACCTGGTGGTCAACAGCCTGGATTTCCACACCTTCAAAGAGGTGTCGGCGGCGCAGGCGCTCGGACAATGTCCGGCACCGATACACAAACTCGCCGGTTGAGGGTTTAATGTCCGGCTTATTGGTCTGAGCCAGGATGTGTGCCATGGCACGTAAAGAGTTCGAACACTTCGAAGCAGTCTCCGCAGTCGTCCCCGTCGAGTTGGGCGGCAACAAGGGTTACCACGCGGCAATCGCGGTCAAGGCCCTGGTCGATGGCGGTGCGCCACGCTTTCACAAACTGCTGGGTGACCAGGTGTTCCCCGGCGCCATCGCTGCCGATGAGGCTGCCATCAATGAGCTGGATCGCCTCAAGGGTGTCACTGATGACGCCGAGTTGATCTGGTAGTTATTTGACCGCCCCCGGGCGCCACATCTTGAACAGGGCTTCAGGCCCCAACTGGAAATAATCCGCCGGCCCGCCGCCGCGCAGAATCGGTTCTGCCGCGGCGGTGTCGTAGATCCCGTCCTTCAACAGCCACTTGGCGATATGCACGGCGACCACTTCGCCGAGAATCAGCCAGCTCGGCACGGTTTCGCCATCGGCGCGCTGCAACTGGATGATCTGCGTGACCTTGCACTCGAAGGACACCGGGCTTTCGGCGACCCGTGGCACCGCAATCACCTTCGACGCCACGGGCGTCAGCCCCGCCAGTTCAAACTCGTTGACCTGCGGCGCGACCATCGCGCAGCTCTGGTTCATCTGCTCGGCCAGCGGCCGGGTGGCGAGGTTCCAGGCGAATTCGCCGGTCTGCTCGATGTTGTTCAGGCTGTCTTTGCGCCCGACGCTGGAAAAACCAATGATCGGCGGAATGTAGTTGAACGCGTTGAAGAAGCTGTAAGGCGCCAGGTTCAACTGCCCATTGGCATCCTGCGAAGAAATCCAGCCGATGGGGCGTGGGCCGACGATGGCGTTGAACGGATCGTGGGGCAGGCCGTGGCCGTGAGCCGGTTCGTAGAAGTGGATGTCATCGGACATGGATGGAGTTCCTCAAAAGGGCAATCTGAAAGACGCCATAGTGTAAGAGCGCACCGCGTATTTCCAGTCGAACGCTGATCCCACTGTAGGAGCTGCCGAAGGCTGCGATCTTTTGATCTTGATCTTAAAAACAAAATCAAAAGATCGCAGCCTTCGGCAGCTCCTACAGGGGATTTGTATGGATTTCAGAAATTGTGCTGCCCCAGAAATGACTAAGCCCGGCCGAGGCCGGGCTGTGAATGGACTGCTGAAACTTAGCTGATGGCTGCAGCAGTACCGGTCTTGTCGAAGCCGTCAGCCGCGATGGCGTTGGCAGTACCGGTCTTGTCGAAGCCATCGGCGGCCACGGTTTTGCCGATGTTGGTTTTATCGAAACCGTCAGCGGCGTAAGTGCCCGAGTGGCTGGTTTCGATGGCGGCGCTGGCGCCGGAAATGAAGTCGGCCGATTTGGTTTTGTCCGAACCATCGGCAGCGAAAGTGTTGGCGGCCAATACGGACAGGGTCAGGGCGAGGATCAGTTTGGTTTTCATGTCAGTTACTCCAGATGCGTTGGCGATGTGTCTTGCTTGGATCTAATGCTACGCCAACTAAATTGATTAAAAAGCGCAAATAAATGCTAAAAACAATCGATTAACTTGATATTAAGGGCGGCGCATTCAATTCGCTTTCGTCGTTAGAGCGAGCGCCGCGCAGGTCATCGATCAGGTAGGTGCAGGATGCGGGAGATGCATTAACCGCTAATTAATAGCCTCCTTCGGCCTGTGTGACAGATTTTTCATACATTCCCGACCGGTTTTTCACCGGTGCAACGCCAGTCTGCCCACGGCCAGAAAACCAAGAACCGGCCGTCTCACTCTGGAGCTTTGCTTGCGATGAATAAACTGCCTCAAATCACCCTGGCGTTCTGGGTCATGAAAATCTGCGCGACGACCCTGGGGGAAACCGCCGGGGATTTGCTCTCGATGACCCTCAACGTCGGTTACGCCCTCAGCTCGCTGATCCTGATCAGCGTGTTCGTGCTGACCCTGATCACCCAGTTGATGGCCAAGACCTACAAGCCGCTGCTGTACTGGATCGTGATTCTGTCGACCAGCACCGCCGGCACCACCATGTCCGACTTCATGGACCGCACCCTTGAACTGGGCTACGCCACCGGATCGATGATCCTGATTGCGATTCTTCTGGCGATCTTCGCGGCCTGGCGCCTGAGCGGCGATTCGCTGAACGTCAGCAAGGTGCAAACCTTCCGCGGCGAGATGTTCTACTGGATGGCGATTCTGTTTTCCAACACCCTGGGGACCGCGCTCGGCGACTACCTGGCCGATGATTCGGGCCTGGGTTTTGCCGGTGGCGCGCTGCTGATCGGCTCGACCATTGCCGTGGTCGTGGCACTCAAATACTTCACGAAGATTTCGGGGGTGCTGTTGTTCTGGGTGGCGTTCGTGCTGACCCGGCCGTTCGGTGCGACCTTGGGCGACCTGATGACCAAATCCCATGAAAAGGGTGGTCTGGACTTCGGCACCATCGGCTCGTCGGCGGTGTTGGCGGGGATTCTGCTGGTGATGATTGTCGGCGCGTCGTATGCGCAGAAGCGTTATGGCAAGCCGCCGGTTGCCGAGTTGACTTGATACCGAGTCGCCCCAATCGCCGGCAAGCCAGCTCCCACAATGATCGGTGATGTTCACCAAATCTGTGTGCACCACCTGAACCTGTGGGAGCTGGCTTGCCAGCGATGAGGCCACCACAGCCACCGTTGCAGTGGCTGTGAAAACCCGATCAGTCAGTCACGATCCGCGAATGTTTCTGCGTGTCTTTCATGGTGATGTACACCAGCAGCGACACCGCGATGCACGCGGTCACGTACCAGTAGTAACCGGTTTCCATGCCGATGCTCTTGAACCACAGCGCGATGTATTCGGCGGTACCGCCGAAGATCGACACGGTCAGTGCGTACGGCAGGCCGACGCCCAGCGCGCGGATTTCGGTCGGGAACAGCTCGGCCTTCACCACAGCGTTGATCGAGGTGTAGCCGCTGACGATGATCAGTGCGGCCATGATCAGGAAGAACGCGCCCCACCAGGTCTGGATGGTGTGCAGGGTCATCAGGATCGGCACGGTGAAGATCGTCCCGAGTACGCCGAAAGCGATCAGGATCGGACGACGACCGATTTTATCGGACAGGCCACCGATGATCGGTTGCAGGCACATGAACAGGAACAGCGTGGCGGCGGAAATGGTGGTCGAGTCGGAGATGCTCATGCCGACCGTGTTCACCAGGTATTTCTGCATGTAGGTGGTGTAGGTGTAGAACGCCAGCGTACCGCCCATGGTCAGGCCGACCACGGTGAGCAGCTCTTTCGGGTGGCGCAGCAAGGTGCGCATGGCGCTTTCCTTGGACTTCTCTTTTTTGGTGAACGACTCGGTCTCTTCCATGCCGCGACGCAGGTACAGCGCGACGACCGCGCACAGTGCGCCGATGGCGAACGGAATACGCCAGCCCCACGCGTACAGCTGTTCGGTGGTCAGCAGGTTCTGCAGCACGATCAACACACCCAGCGCGATGAGCTGGCCAGAGATCAGGGTCACGTACTGGAAGCTGGAGAAGAAACCGCGACGTTCCTTGGTCGCCATCTCCGACAGGTAGGTGGCCGAGGTGCCGTATTCGCCACCGACTGACAGGCCCTGCAGCAGACGGGCAAACACCAGCAGGATCGGCGCGCCGATGCCGATGGTTTCGTAGTTCGGGCTGAGGGCGATCAGCAAGGAGCCGAAGCACATCAGGTAGACCGAGGCCATCAAGGCTTTCTTGCGACCGACCTTGTCGGCGTAGAGGCCCATCAGCCAGCCACCGATCGGACGCATCAGGAAGCCCACGGCGAAGATCGCGGCGGTGTTCATCAGTTGCGCGGTGGTGGAACCGGCGGGGAAGAAAGTCTTGGCGAAGTACAGCGAGAAGGCAGCGTAGACGTACCAGTCGTACCACTCGACCATGTTGCCGACCGAGCCGCTGAAGATCGATTTGATCCGGCTGGCGGTGGTTCTTGTTTTGGCGGGCGCGGCAGCCGACCCAAGGGGCAGGGCGTTGGAGTTATCCATTGAAGGATCCTTCGTTTAATTGTTTTTGTGGAGCGCGTTAAAACGCAGCCTGCCGGGGCTATAGCAGGAGCTGTGCCAACGGCGAGAAGGGCGGTTTAGACGGGGTGGCGGGATTTAATGAGCGGAAATCCGCTTAGGGCTGGATTGTGGTGAGCGGAAAATTGCTCATTCAGGCTGATGGATAATGGTTGCCTGTGCCGGCCTCTTCGCGAGCAGGCTCGCTCCCACAGGGGAAACGCATTCCNTGTGGGAGCGAGCCTGCTCGCGAAGGGGCCACTAGCGACAATCAATAAATCAGCTGCCCGGAACAAACATCTCCCGGCTCAACCCATGCCGCTGCAGCTTTTCATTGAAGGTGCGGCGCGGCAGCTGCAATTCTTCCAGCACCGCTTTCACATCGCCCTTGTGCCGGGTCAACGCCGCACGCAGGCACTGCGCTTCAAACGCTTCCTGCTGCGCAGCGAGGGATTGGCCGGGGTCGATGCCCTGCACCGGCTCATCCAGCCCCAGCACCTGCCGCTCGGCAACGTTCGCCAGTTCCCGCACGTTGCCCGGCCAGTCGTGGCTGAGCAGGTGACTCAATTGCGCTCCGGAAAGAGGCGCAAAGGTGCGGCCCAGACGCTGGGCGGCGTTGAAGGCGAAGGATTCGAACAGCAGCGGAATGTCTTCGCGCCGATCACGCAGCGGCGGCAGCCGCAGCTCGGCGACGTTCAGGCGATACGCCAAGTCTTCGCGAAAACGTCCGGCCCGGGCCTCATCCAGCAGATCCGGTTTGGTCGCGGCGACAATCCGCAGATCGACACGAATGCTCTGGTTCGACCCGAGGCGCTCCAGCTTCTGTTCCTGCAGCACCCGCAGCAATTTCACTTGCTGGGCCAGCGGCATGCTTTCGATTTCATCGAGAAACAGCGTGCCGCCGTCGGCGTACTCCAGCTTGCCGATGCGCTTGCCGGACGCTCCGGTGAACGCACCACTTTCGTGACCGAACAGCTCGGCTTCGAACAATTGCTCGGGGATCGCCGCGCAGTTCAGCGCCACGAAGGGCTTGTCAGCGCGCGGGCCGAAATCATGCAGGCAGCGGGCGATCAGTTCCTTGCCACTACCGGTTTCGCCACGGATCAACACGTTGACCGGCAGCGCCGCCAGATCCAGCACCTGGCGGCGCAAGGTCTGCATGCCACGGGACACGCCGAGCAGCGTCGCGTCGAGGCGGGCGCGGTGGTCGGCCTGCGCGTGCAGGGCGCGGTTTTCCAGGACCAGCCGACGCTTGTCGAGCGCGCGGCGCAGGCTGCCAAGCAGGGTGTCCGGGCTGAACGGCTTCTCGAGGAAGTCGTAGGCGCCGTCACGCATGGCTTCGACCGCCATCGGCACATCGCCGTGGCCGGTCAGCAGAATCAGCGGCAGATCGGCATCACGTTTCTGCACTTCGGCCAGCAACTGCAGACCACTGAGACCGGGCATGCGCACATCGCTGAGGATCACCCCGGGAAAGTGCGCCGGCAGGGCCGCGAGGCAATCTTCGGCGCGGCTGAACAGCTGAACCTCGAACCCCGAAAGACTCAGCCATTGCTCCACGGCGTTGCGAATGCTGCTTTCGTCATCGACCACCATCACTGAATTGAGCATCAGAGGTGTGCCTCCAGATCGATCGGCAGGGTCAGGGCAAATACCGCACCGGCCTCGCCATTTTCCACGCTCAGACGCCCGCCGGATTCATGCACGATGGCAAAGGATACCGCCAGCCCCAGACCCAGACCGTCACCCACCGGTTTGGTGGTGAAGAACGGGTCGAATACCTGGTTCAAGTGCTGTTCGGCAATCCCGCCGCCATTGTCGATCACGCTCAGGCGCCACAATTGTTCATCCGCCTCCAGGCGAATTTCCAGACGCTTGCACGGTTTGCCCTGCATCGCATCGAGAGCGTTGCGCAGCAGGTTGATCAACACCTGTTCGAGACGGATCGCATCGCCACGCACCCACGCCGGACGCGTCAGGTGCAGCACCAGACTGACCTGTTCGTCGCGCAGGCGCGCGTCGAGCAGTTGCAGCGATTGATCGACCACGGTCGCCAGGTCCAGGCGTTCGCGCAGGCCGCTGGGGCTTTTGCGGGCGAAGGTTTTCAGGTGGCCGGTGAGCGACGCCATGCGCGTGAGCATGTCGTCCACCGGTTTGAGCGCCTTGTAGGCGTCATCGACACGGCCATGCTCGAGCAGCAGGCGCAGGGTCGCCAGTTGCATGCGTTGCGCGGTCAGCGGTTGATTGATTTCGTGGGCCAGTGCGGCGGACATCTGCCCCAGCGCCGCCAGTTTGGCCGATTGCACCAGACCGTCCTGCGCGGTGCGCAGGTCGCGGGTGCGTTCTTCGACCAGTTGTTCGAGTTCTTCGCGGTTGCGCTGACGGACTTTCGACAGGCGCCAGCGCTGATTGAGGAACAGCAGCAAAAACACCAGCGCCAGCCACACACCCGCAGCGGCCAGCCCGGCGTTGCGCAAATCTTCGAACGCCACTTGCGGGCGGCGCAGCAGGTGCAGGGTCCAGCCTTCGGTGGCCAGCGGCAGCGATTCCCACAAGTAATCCGCTGTCCCGTCCGGGCCTTCGACCCGGCGCAAGTCGCTGTTGTCGTCGAAGTGACGCAGCGACAGATGCGTCAGCGGGACCAGCGATTGTTTGTCGTACTGCCGTGTACGCTTGATCTCGGCCATGTCGCGGCTATCCAGCGGCCGTAACGAGCGATAGCGCCAACCGGGCTGGTTGGCGATGAAGATGATCCCGCGCGCATCGCTGACCAGCAGCGTGTCACTGCCCTGGCTCCATTCGCGTTCAAGCTCGGGGAACTCCAGCTTGACCACCATCGCCCCGAGGAACTCGGCGTTGTCGCCGAGCACGGCGCTGGACAGAAAATAACCGGGGATGCCGCTGGTCACGCCCACTGCATAAAAGCGTCCGCTGCCCTGAGTGCGGGTCTGGCTGAAGTACGGACGAAAACCGTAGTTGTGGCCGACGTAACTGCTCGGCAGGCGCCAGTTGCTGGCGGCCACCGCGAGGCCGGTGTGATCGAGCAGTTCAAGGGTCGAGGACTGCGCCGCGCCGTTGATTTGCTCCAGCTTCAGATTCAGCGCGTTCTGTTGCTCCGCACCCACCGGCCCGGCCAGCGCGCCGCGCAATTGCGGATCCAGCGCCAGCACCGCGGGCAGGGCGCGGTAGCGGTCGATCAGGGTATGCAGTGAATTGGCATACAACGCCAATTGCTGGCTGGCGCGGGTAGCGTCTTCCTCCAGCGCCTGACGTTCGGCGTGGCGGATGGCCAGGGTCGCGGCGATGGCCGCACCGGCAATGATCAGCAGGGTGTACAACGACAAACGCAGGGTACGAGAAGTCGGCAGCATGCTGGACTGATGGATAAGGGGACGGGCGGGCACGATAGCATGGGGCCGGCGATCCTGTTCGCTTCATGTGTCAGCAGATCAGACCGTAGTGAACTGACGGGATCTGGAGCGCAATATAGTGCGCGTGTATTCCAGCTCGTTGATCACGGCCGCCGTGGCATACCATAGATTGTGCGGTGTATTGCCTTCGTTTCGGCCCAATAGCCCATAGGTATTGATTGCCGTCATGCCTGCGCCCTCGAAGGCTTTTTCGATATCGAGCATGTTGGCGGATAAATAATCGATAAGCCCACTCACATTGACGATGCCCTTGGCAATTTTTTGAGCACTGAGCTCATGACTTGCTCCGGCGATTTCATGGCCTATTTCAATTGCACCCAACAGTGTACTCGCCGTGGTGCTGATTTCAGCGGCGGCTTGCGGCAGCATTTCTTTGGCGCCAACACTGATGAGCGTGGACGCCACTTCCTTGGAGCCCTTGAGCACGCCCTTCTGCGTATCGGGGATCATTTTCGCGTACTTTTGCTGCAGGTAATGGACCGGTGCCATGGTTTTATATTCGGCTTTCTCGACGATTTTTTCCTTGGACAGGCGGCTGGCCTTGAATTTCACAGAAGCGCTGGCGCCAGTGCGTTCTGCGGCGTAATCCCACAATCCGCTGATCAGTTTCTTCGCACCAATGCCCATCGCGACCCCCAGGACATTGCCCACGCCGGGGGCGACGGCACCCAGCGCCTGGGCGCCGATACCGACCAGAATGCCGCCACCATAGGCCACGACTTGTCCGGCCAGGTGTACACCGGTGCGGCGCAGGACGGCCCCGGCAAATTGCCCCGTCGAGCGCTGGTTGAGTACCTGTTGCTGGGCATCCAGACTGCGACGCAGCGACAGCGCCAGAATGTTCAGGTGACGTTCGACCTGATGCGACAGGTTGGCCCGAGCCCGGTAATTCTGTTTTTCCTCTTTGCTCAGTGCCTTTCTCTGATCGCGCTGAGCGGGTGTTTCGAGAAACCCGTCCAAGGTCTGGCCGTCGGTGTCGATGTGGCCAATCGGATTGTTGGCGACAAAGGCATACAGGTTCAGCCCGTCGATATCCAAGGCCGGATCAGCGCTGACCCAGCGTTGTAACCACGGTGCGTAATAGCGTGCGCCGTAGTAGTAAAGGCCGCTGCTGTCCATTTCCCGGCCTGAATAGCGAATGGTTTTATAGCCGACTTCCAGTGTCGAGCGAGTTGCCAGCCAGGCGGTTCCACCAAATGCGTAGTAATGCTCCAGGCTGATGACGTCAGCCTGCCGATCAAGCTCCAGTGCGCAAGAACCAAGATGGTCATCAAGGTTGTAGCGCAGTTGATCGGCTTCGATGCCGGGCGGTCGGCCGCTGAGCCAGTGCAGGCAACGCGCCCCTGGAAGAATGATGACATGCAGTTGCTGGCCGTCGCTGCGGCTGTGGATTTCCAGGCCTGGCAGGTAGCGTACCTCGTGACGGTGGGTGACGGACGGGGTGTGGCTCAGCACGCATTTGTAGATGCGTTCACCTTGGCTGTAGCGGTAGGTTTCATTGTCGTCGGGCAAGCCGTTGCTGTGTTGCAGCAAGGTAACGCGGATCAGTTGATCACGACTGTCCCACGCCAGAGGCTGAGCGCCGGGTTGCAGTCTCAACTGGTTACCGTGCTCGTCGAAGTGATCGCTGAACACCGGGTCGGGATCACCGGATTTGCAGCGCACCCCACGATTACTGTTCGGGTCGATCTTCATCAGTTGAGTGAAATTGTGGCCTTCGCGCACATGCACAAGCTCGACGAGGTTGTTTCCCGCGTCATATGCATAATGTTCGGTGTAGTTGTAGCGTCGTCCTGGATCGACAGGCTGGATCGGTTGCGGCAAACCGGGCGACTGCTGCGGGATCTCGCCTTCGAAGCCAAGACTTTCGATCAAACGATAAAGCGAGTCGTAGACAAAGAGACGGACGCCATCGACGCGCTGATTGGCAAAATACACCGTGGCCAGGGTGCGGTCTTCGATACGCAGGACATTGCCGACCGGGTCGTAGGTGTAGCGCAAGTCCTGCAGCGGTTTTTCCTGATCCTTGCCGGCCAGCAGATTCAGCAGCCGACCGTCAGCGGGATCGTATGCGCGGCGGCTGCGAACACCATTGCCGGCCAGTTGTTCCAGCGGTTGGCCGGAGGCGTTGTACGTGGCAGCGTCGAGCACCGGTTGTGCCGCGTCAGCCCCGGCTATCCACAGCGATACCCGACTTAACTGGCCGGCGACATCGTAGCTCGAGCGTTGTCGGTGACCACCGGCATCGGTGACTTGCACCACATTGCCGTGCGCGTCGAAATCCATACGAGTGATGAACGCTGCCGTCTCGCCAGACAGCGTACGGGTTTCACCCAAGGCCTTGCCATGCAGGTTGTATCCGTCGACCACCACCGTGGCGCCCGGGTCGGCGCTTTCGCTCAGCTCACCGCGCAGGTTATGCCCGGGGTCGGCATTGTGGTCGGCATAGCTGTAGCGCTCGACATCGTCTTGCGCATTTTCCGTGACGGCGATCAACCGCATCAGCGGGTCGTATCGATAGTGCCATTGCTTGCCGCGCTGGTCGTGGCGTTGCAACACTTCATTGGCCAGACCGGGCAGATTGACGCGCCAGCCGGAGTCGACGCTGTCGACTCTCAGTCGTTCGCCGTCCAGACGGTAGGCGGTGGTCAGGCAGGGCTCTGGGAGCCGTGGGTCATATTGTTCGATCAGACGGCCGTGGGGGTCGTAACATTGGCGGCTGGTCTGGCATTGGACTTCGGCGTCCACCACCGCCCGCAGATAAGCAACGGTTCTGACCGGCAGCCCCCTGGGATCGTGAGCCGACAGGGTGGGCGTTCGCCAGTGCACTGAAGGACTCATGCCCGCCCCTCCGTGAAACGGATCATTCAGGCTGCCTTTTTCCGGGTTCGGCGCTGCGCCAGCAAGAACTGATTGTCAGTAGTGCCCATCGCTTTGTACGCCGTCATCATGTCTTGAGAGCGCTTGATGGTGGACAGCGTAAAACGGGTCAGACGACGCAGGTCTGAGCGAGAGATGGGGGCCAGGGTCTCTGCCGATGTCATATGGTTGATGTTTGGCAGGGAGTTGGCCGGGTAAACGATGTCGGTGCCCAGCGCATCGAATGCATTTTCAGCCCAGCCGGCGCGTTGTTCTACCGCCGATTTCCAGTCATCGAGCATTGTGTCTATTTTCTTGATCTTTACCGGATCAAGGCGGTTTTTGATGTCTTCTGCTTCTACTGCCCGGGCAAACATGTTCAGTGCTGCGGGGATGATCGATATCCACGAAGCCATGAGCCGGCCCATCACGAAGGAGGGGTTGAGTACCGCATCAAGGCCCGGATGAATCAACTCGTCCTTCACGTCCCGCCAGGAGCTGATTTCCTTGGCGCCCGCTCTGATGCCCAGCCCGTGATCAATGGCCTTGACCGAGATCTGCGAGGTTTGCGGAATCAGTGGGCCCGTTCTGAGACCAGCGCTGTTGGCTATCGGATCGATCATGGCCGTGGCGGAGTCGCCGCCAATATTGCCGCCGATCACCCCTCCGGTGGTGGTGTAGGGTGTGGTGCCAGGTACATTGGGCATGATCAGGTCAACCTGCTTGCCGCCTGCGACACCGCCCTCATAGCCGACGACCCCTCTCACGACTTCGCCTGCCATGTTCAGTGCCAGATTCATCGCCACACCTTCCTCATGGAGAATGTTGTGGATTTGCCCCGCCACCTGCGTGGAGTGTCCCTGGACGCTTGAAAGAAAGGCTGAATACAGCATGATCACACTTTCCGCCCTGTTGTTTCCGTCAGGATCCACATAGCGCAGCGGATTGCTACCCACGAACGCAAACCGGTTCGGCCCATCGACATCTCCCGCCGGATCCGCACTGAGCCATCGTTGCAACCACGGCGCGTAATACCGCGCACCGTAGTAATACAACCCGCTGACATCCATTTCCTTGCCTGAATAGCGCAGCGTCTTGTAGTCAACCTCAACAGCCGAATTCGCGCTCATCCACGCGGTCGCACCGAACGGGTAATAGCCTTCGTGGCTGATCAGACGCGCCTGCTGGTCCAGTTCCATCACGCAGGAGCCCAAGTGATCATTGAGGGTGTAACGCAGCTGGTTGTCGGCAACGCCCGGCGGTTTTGCGCTGAGCCAATGCAGGCAAACGACATGGGCACCGCCGGTGGCGAGGCTGATGACGTGCAATTGCTCTGCGTTGTCCTTGCTGCGGATCTCCAGTCCGGGCAGGTAGCGCACTTCGTGGAAATGCCGGGTAGAACCGTTGTAGGTGTCATGGCGTTTGTAGACGCGCACGCCTTGGCTGTAGTGATAAAACTCGGCGTCATCCGCGCCGTTTTCGCGTTTGAGCAGGGTCACCGAGGCCAGTTGATCGCGGGCGTCCCAGCGTAATGTCTGTCCCGGTTGCAGGGCCATCAGGTTGCCGTGGCGGTCGAATAGCTGATCGAAATCCGGTGCGGGATCACCTTCTTTCCAGCGCACACCGCGATTGCTCGCAGCGTCGATACGCATCAACCGGGTCTGGCAGGCGCCCTCGCGCACATGACACAGTTGCGTCAGGTTGCCGCCGTGATCGTAGCGGTAGGTCTGCAGGTAATTGCGCCGGTCGTTGGGATCGCTCGGCTGCGGGCGGCCGGGAATGTCGCCGGGTGCAGCGTCGTCGTAACCGCTGGCGCTGATCAGCCGGTACAGCGAGTCGTAGCTGAAGGTGCGTTCGCCGTCGACCCGCTGGTTGGCGAAATGGCTGGGCGTGAAAGCGTGGTCGAGGATCCGGGTCGGATTGCCGACCGGGTCGTATTCATGCTCGAAGTCCTGCAGGGGCTGCTGCACACCTTTCTGTGCCCATTGCCGTTGCAGAAGCCCGGTGTCCGGCTCATAACGCCAGTAGCGGCTGACAGCATTGCCGGCATGCTGCGCGATGATCTGTCCGGCGGCGTTGAAGTGCGCGTCGAGCACTACCGCTTGCCACGTGGTGTGTCCGGCCAACTGCAGTTGCAGATGCTTGAGCTGACCCGCGAGGTCATAGCGCGATTGCTGGCGGTGGCCGCCGGCGTCGGTCTGTTCCAGCACCGCGTCCAGCGGGCTGAAGATGCGCTGGGTGACAAATTCCCGGGCATCGGTAAAGGTGCGCCGTTCACACCGCAACTGACCGGTCAGGCTGTAGCTGTCCAGGTGCAGGGTGCCGGAAGGGTCGAACTGTTCCAGTAGTCGGCCACGCTGGTTGTGATCGGCCGGGGCACTGGCACCGGCATAGGTGAAGGTGTCGCTGAGCGGGTCGGCGCTGTTGCTGATCGACACCAGGCGCAGCAACTCATCGTAGCGGTTGCGCCAGTGCACGCCGCGTGCGTCCCAGCGCTGCACGGTTTGCCCGGCCAGCCCGGGCAGGCTCAAACGCCAGCCGGCATCAACGCTGCTGACTTTCAGTGGCTGGCCGTTGAGGTCGTAGAGGTGGGTAGTGCTCGGGCCGCTCAGGCGTGGATCGAACTGCGCCACCAGACGCCCGGCCATATCGTGCTGTTGGCGAGCCACCAAGGCCTCGGCCGGTTCATCGGCCCGTGCGCGGAGGTAGGCAACCTGACGCAGCGGCAAGCCGCGACTGTCGATCACGAGGAGCGACGGCGTGCGCCGATGGAGATTGGCGTTCATCAGTGCAGGGTCCAGGGGGATGCCGGCTTCGACTCGACGGATTCGTCGGTGTCGTTGAAGTCTTCACTGGTCTGATACCACGGATGATAAGTCTCGCGAGAAAAATAGCCCTTGGCGTTGATCAACTTGACCGGACGCCCGAGCGGGTCATAGAACAGCTGATCGAAGTAGCCGTACCGTCGCAGCGATTGATCATTGACGTATCCGTGAGTATCGGCAAAAAACGGCCGGAACTGCCGCACGGCCAGGCCTTTGTTGTTGTATTCGACCCGGGCACTGACCCGCCAGCGTGATTCGGCGTGTTCCTCGCGCAACTGTCCGCGATCGACGATCAGCGACCCATCAGCGGCCACCGCACAGGCGATGCCGGGTTCGACCCGTTGCAGGGTTTGCAGCGCGCGGCCAAAACCGTCCACGTAGCTGATGATGATCTGCACTTGTGCCGCCACCGGATCATCGGGATAGCGGTCGGCACTTAGCGTCGCGCTGTGCACCGGTGTGCGCGCAACCGCGTTGATGAGTTCACGCAGTGCCTGTTCGGCGGGTGTCGGCGCCGTCAATTGCGCGAGCCGTCGGCGCGCGCTGGCGCGAATGTGCAGGCTCGGCAACACATCGCCGCTGGCCAGCCATTGGTCAAGCAGCTGCGGCGTTGCGTTGATCGTCGCAGGCAACCGTCCCATCCAGCTGAACAAATCCCTGTGCAAGGTGCTGGCCGCTTTTTGTACGGTCGCTTGCGGGTTGGCGATGGCGGCGTCCGGGCCTGGATCTACTGGGCGGACGTATTCGTCGAGCGGTCGAAAACCGGCGGCGACAGCGTTTTCTGTGCCATGGAAACTGGTCGCAAAAGGTTGGCCGGAAGGTGCATAGAGCGCTTCCTGAATGTTCTCGTTGGCATCGATGATGCGCACGGGCTGCAGGGCATGGCGATCGTATTCGCAGCGGGTGATGCAGCCATCCGGCAGTTGGACGCTGATGACCAGCAGGCGATACTCGTCGTATTGCGCCTCGGTCCAGCCGTGGCTCAGGGTTTCGCGATACGCAAGGACCCGGAAGAAATCCTTGGCCTCGGCGTACTTCGCGTAGTTGTAATGCGCGGACCAGAGGCTTTCTGCGTCCGCATTGATCGCCGAGTCTTCGAACAGCAACGCCATCGGTGTGTAACCGATGTTCGCCAGCTCCTGCAGGATATCGAACGGTGGCGGCACAACGTCGTAGGCGGCGAGGGCCGTCTTGTCAAAGCTGGCCAGTTCCAGCGGCGCTTTCAGCGCTTCGAACCCGGCTGTACCGTCGGGCAGCGGACTGCCGTCTTCTGTCTCGATATAGCGCTGCACGGTTTGTCCGCTCAGCACCCGCAGGGCATTCCACTCGGGCGAGCGGACATGCTCTTTGAGTAATTCCCATGTCACCTGTTGCGGATTGAGGCCCGACGGCAGATCACCTTTGGGCAGCGCCAGCGCATTGCTGCGTTGCTGCCAGGGCAGGCCCAGCCGCCATTGATAGAGCTTGTCGTCCAGATCAATCGCGCGCGCGCGCGTTTCGTTGATATAAAACGACTGCTGCGCCGGGTCATGCGCGTCCCGCCACCACTGTTGCTCGTCGGGGTCGCTGAAAGGTGGCGGATCACCGGGCAGGCGCCGTCGTGCATAACTGATGGTCAGGCTGTGCGTGGCGTGGCCGTATTCGCTGCTGGCAAGCAACACTTCATGACGGCACAACGGGTCGTCAATGAAACCATCGTACTGATAGCTGAGTTTTTCCAGGGTCTGCACCAGCAGCACGGCTGCCGATCCCTGCCGACCTGTGGGCTGGACATCTCGTACCCGATAGCGAAACTCTTCTACCGCACAGAGCCGTGTATTGGCCGGCTCGTCAGTGCCGGTCCAGGTTTCGATGCGGGCGACGGCGCCGACCAGCGCGCGCGCGATTGCATGGCGTACGCCTTCGTCCTCTGGCGTTACGGGTTCATCGTATTCATCGCCGGGGTGATAGCGACTGAAGACGGTGGGTCGCAAATCAACTGCGTCACGGTCACCGTCGAAGTAGCCGTGCCTTGACCGATCCATCGCCTGCCCGGTCAAGAACCAGGTACAGACCCGCACCGGTGCTGTGAAGCCAACCTCGTCATCGCCCGCCGAACGTTCACTGTCGCTCTGCTGCAGGTGACCGAAACCTCGAAACTCACGCTCGATACTGTCGTAGACGCCTTCGCGATAGAGGCACGATTGCGTCAGGCAATTGCCGGTGATTTCATCCAGTTGGCGTTGCCGGCTGACGACTTGAACCGCGAACGGTAACTGGCAGACCGGTATTTCTCCGGGATGATCGGTGAGCCACTGCTGCTTTTCATCCAGCCATTCCTGGGCAGAGCTACGATAGACCACCTGCGTGGCGCAGCCCATGTTGTTGTTGCTAGCGGTCAGCAAGTAAGGCTTGGCCGCGACGAAGTCGTAGCGCCAGTGCTGCGGGGTCATGTGCGGCACCGTCAGGATCAGGCTGGCACAACCCAGCCCTTGCAGATCGGCGAAAGTGACCTGACACAGGCGGTCGTAACTCACGCCTTCCGGCCACGGTACGAAGACGGGCGTCTGTTCCAGGCCATTGCCGCCGCGATTGAGGTAGATCTCGAAGCCGGCGGTTTTCAGATAAAACAAGGCCGGTGCGCCGGAGCCGTCGATGTCGGCGATCCGCAGTTGCTCGACGTTGAATTCGCCATACAGGAAGGGCAGGGCACTGATCACCCGGCCTTGGCCGAATTTGCCATGCCCCAGATTGGGCCAGGATTTGATTTCGTTGTGCCGGATCCGGCACAGCTCGCTCATGTCACTGCCAAGCATGTTGCCCAGAAACACCAGTTCTGTGGGGGCGTTGCCGAACAATGGCAGACTGTCCTCATCGTCTTCGCGAGGCACGTCTTCGGCGCTGGAAAATCCCTGCTCCCGGCGGTTGGCATACAAGCGCACCGCGCGCGGACCGATCAGTGCCAGTGAGTTGAGGCCATCACCGACCAAGTCGCCGAGCTGCGAAAGGGTGTTGAAGAACTCCGGCGGCATGCCGTTAAACGCGATGAATGGCGCCCAACTGCGGTCGGCATTCAACGTGCGATATCCGCTGATGCCCGGTTGGGCAACGCTCCAGTCCAGTCGTCCGTTGCCGGTCAGGTCGAGCAAGATCTGCCGGGCGGCGCCGTCGCGTCTGGCCACCGGGATCTGTTCCAGTTCAGTCCAGGGCGCATAGGTGATGGCGTCAGGTCCCGCCATTGCACGAAGCGGTTCGCGGTAATACCAGCACTGATCGTAGCGGCAGAGAAATCCCGGTACACCTTCACCGTACAGATCGACGCACTGGTAAAACTGCCCATCCTCGATGCCTGGCACAGTGTCTTCGGCGAACATCTGTGTGGGGATTTTATTGATCTCGAAGGGCGAGTAGTCAAACTCCACCGGCGGTGTCGTCTCCAGCGTGCCGCTGGCATCGAAGGCCTGATAGTGAGCGGCGTTGATCCGGTTGTAAGTCCACGGATCAGAGGGCGACGGGTATTCGAGCAGCAGCCGCCGCACCAGCAGTGGATCCTCATCGGCAGGCCGCGAGAAGTTGTGGAACATCAGGATTTGTCGGCACAGGCGTCGCGTGCTCAGCTCGAAACCCTGACCGAAGGTGGAGAACGGATCCTGGCGTTTATCCCAGACAGCCAGGCTGTCGCCAGCGTACACCGGAGCCTCCGTCAGTGAACGGGTGCGCTCGCCGTAGTCGAGCAACAGATGAAAATGCCAATCCAGTTCGGCCGGATCGTCCACGGTCCAGCTGTACAAATGCTGGCTGGCCGTGACGTTGCCATAGAACACCGCGTGCAAGTAACGCTGGGCGCGGTAATCGTGAATCGGGTCGAGGTCCTGATCATCGGCCAGATAGGCGAAGCAGATGTGCTCGCCAAGCGGGTTCATGCTCTCGCACAGCAACCAACTGCCGACGCGATGTGCATCGTCCGGATCGGCCCGGCGTGAGGCGCTGGTCTTGCCGTATACGTGCAGTGAACCGTCCGCGCCGTGGATCAGCCAGAAGGGCGGTTCCTCTGGCTCACCCTGCGCAGTAACGGGCTGCCAGCGTTCGCGCAGGGTAAAGTCGCTCTCTACCCGTGGCCAGAAGCGCACCACGTTATGAGCGCCGACGGGAATGGCATTGTAGCTGTCTTCTACACGTGATTTTGGTGTGCCATCACTGTTCAGTTCGGGGTGCCAGACTTCACCATCGTCACCGATGATTTCATCGAGATCGCTATAACGCGGTACACCTTTTTGAATACTGCGGCTGATCTGTCCAATGCCCAGGCTCCAGCCGATGCCGAACGGTCCGTTGCCGGCCTGGCTGCTGTAAGTCAACGTGAGTTGTGGATCCCAACCGCGTCCGGCGGACAAAGGCAGCGGCAGTTCAAATGAAGCCGCGCCGGTCGCACCGACCGCTCCCCAGCTTTTGCCGATGGTGGTGATCGACGCGCTGCTGGCGATGGACGGGGTGATGATGCTCAGCTCTTGATCGGCCATGGTCGGATCCATTGCACACGTGACACACGTGAGTGCACAGACGCTACCAACAAGTGGGGAGTACGTAACCTGTCAGATCTGACAGGTGCCAAAGGGCTATTGATGTGCTGGGTACAAAAAAGGCCGGCCCGTCAGATGACGGGCCGGCCTTGTTCATGCTGCGAAACGCTTACTGCACTTCTACCGCCAGGCTTTCGGCGATTTTCTGTTGCCAGATCGCCGGGCCGGTGATGTGTACCGACTCACCGTTGCTGTCCACTGCGACGGTGACTGGCATGTCCTTGACCTCGAACTCGTAGATCGCTTCCATGCCCAGTTCGGCGAAGGCCAGCACCTTGGATTTCTTGATGGCCTGGGCCACCAGATAAGCGGCGCCGCCCACGGCCATCAGGTACACAGCCTTGTTGTCCTTGATCGCTTCGATTGCGGTCGGGCCACGCTCGGACTTGCCGATCATGCCCAGCAGACCGGTCTGCTCAAGGATCTGACGGGTGAACTTGTCCATCCGCGTCGCGGTGGTCGGGCCAGCCGGGCCCACCACTTCGTCACCGACCGGATCCACCGGGCCGACGTAGTAGATGAAGCGACCTTTCAGATCCACTGGCAGGGTTTCACCCTTGTTCAGCATCTCGACCATGCGCTTGTGCGCCGCATCGCGGCCGGTGAGCATCTTGCCGTTGAGCAGGACGGTTTCGCCCGGCTTCCAGCTCTGCACTTCTTCCGGTGTCAGGGTGTCGAGGTTGACGCGACGGGCCGATGGGCCGGCTTCCCAGACGATTTCCGGGTAGGCGTCCAGCGATGGCGCTTCCAGCGAGGCCGGACCGCTGCCGTCGAGCACGAAGTGTGCGTGACGGGTGGCGGCGCAGTTCGGGATCATGCACACCGGCAGCGAGGCGGCGTGAGTCGGGTAGTCCATGATCTTCACGTCGAGCACGGTGGTCAGGCCACCGAGGCCCTGGGCGCCGATGCCCAACTGGTTGACCTTCTCGAACAGCTCCAGACGGATCTCTTCGATACGGTTCTGCGGGCCACGGGCTTTGAGTTCGTGGATGTCGATGGACTCCATCAACACTTCCTTGGCCATCACTGCGGCTTTCTCGGCGGTGCCGCCGATGCCGATGCCGAGCATGCCCGGTGGGCACCAGCCGGCGCCCATGGTCGGAACGGTCTTCAGTACCCAGTCAACGATCGAGTCGGACGGGTTGAGCATGGCCATTTTCGACTTGTTCTCGGAACCGCCGCCCTTGGCCGCCACGTCCACTTCCACGGTGTTGCCCGGGACGATGGAGTAGTGGATGACCGCCGGGGTGTTGTCCTTGGTGTTTTTACGAGCGCCCGCCGGGTCGGCGAGGATCGAGGCACGCAGGACGTTTTCCGGCAGGTTGTAGGCGCGGCGCACGCCTTCGTTGATCATGTCGTCCAGGCTCATGGTCGCGCCATCCCAACGCACGTCCATGCCCACACGCACGAACACGGTGACGATGCCGGTGTCCTGGCAGATCGGCCGGTGGCCGGTGGCGCACATGCGCGAGTTGATCAGGATCTGCGCGATCGAATCACGGGCCGCTGGCGATTCTTCGCGCAGGTAGGCTTCGTGCATCGCCTGGATGAAGTCCACGGGGTGGTAGTAGGAAATGAATTGCAGGGCGTCGGCAACGCTCTGAATCAGGTCATCTTGCTTGATCACGGTCATGAGTCGCGCTCCTCTAAAAGACGGGAACATTCAATAAGGTGCTTGCAGCTTGGGTGCATCGGTCGGTTGCAAGCACCTTTCAAGGCACGCCGGGGCTGCTGGCGCGACGCTAAAAAGGCGCGGCAGTATACCGCGCCTCGGTGGTGGGCACACATTGGCTTTTGGTCGGATAAACATTGTGGCGAGGGGATTTATCCCCGGTCGGCTGCGCAGCAGCCGTAAATCCTGTGCACCCGGTTTGTCTGAGGGATTACAGGGGGCCGCTTCGCGCCCCATCGGGGATAAATCCCCTCACCACAGGTCTTCATGGGGCATTGATGGGTCATGCATTTGACGTCAATTTTTGGCGCCGAAAATCGGTGGTCATTTATCGACCGCCCCTCTAAAGTGGCATCCGGTCTGTAGAGTAGGACACTCGGTCAGCCTCCTATCGCACGGTGAGTCAACGATTGACCCATAACGCCATTCAACGTCTTTTGCTCAAACGCTTCGCCCTCGCTGCGGCCACCTATGGATTGGCTTTGCTGCTGCTGTGGCTGGCGTTTTTTACCGGGCATTACCCGCAATCATTGAACAGTGTGGCCATCGGCAGCGCGCTGGTGGTGATCTGCCAGGCCACGTTGTTTGCGCTGTTCTGGTCCGGGCACAATCAGCGCTTTGCCGACCCCAGCCTGACCGAAGCGCAAGTGCTGCTCGGGCTCGGCTGGCAGACCTGGCTGATCGCTCATCTGGACGAAGCACGTGGCGCGTTTCTGGTGTTCTACGTGCTGATCCTGCTGTTCGGCCTGTTTCATTTATCCCGGCGCGCGTTCATTCGTTGCGCGCTGCTGGTGTTCTTCAGTTTCTGTGCGATCACTCTCTGGGACGGCTACCACTTCCGTCTGCCGGATCCGGCAATGGCGGCGTTGCAGGTGTGCATTCTGGCGATGGTCCTGGCCTGGCTGGTGATTTACGCACGCTTTGTCCAGGTCTCACGGCAACGCATGCGCCAGCGCCGGTTTGCCCTGCAGGCGCATCAGGACACCTTGCGCGGCATGATGCGCCAGCTCGAAGATCTGGTGGCCACCGATGAGTTAACCGGGCTGTTCAACCGCCGGCATTTTCTGCGTCTGGCTTCCCGCGAACTCGACGACATGGAGCCGGGTGTGGTTCACGGTCTGGCGCTGATCGATCTCGACCATTTCAAACGCATCAACGATCTGCACGGCCATGCCGCCGGCGATCAGGTGTTGCAGGCCTTCGCCGGTGTGGCGGGTGCCTGCCTGCGTGACGGCGACGTGCTGGCGCGTTACGGTGGCGAGGAATTCGTGGTGTTGCTGCCCGACTGCGATGCCGAACGCCTGACAGCTTGTTGTGAACGCCTGCGCATTGCTTTTACCGACGTCGAGCTGGTAGGCCTGAACGTGCGTAACCTCAGTCTCTCGGCGGGCATGACCCTGCTGGAACTGGGCGATGATCTGGACGACGCCTTGCAGCGCGCCGATCAGGCGCTGTACCGGGCCAAGCGCGACGGGCGCAATCGCTGTGCAGCGGCGTGGGAGAATGTGGATGCCTGAACTTCGGGTCGGTGACCGGCAATGGTCGGTGGCGGCGGGCAGCAATTTGCTCGACGCGCTGAATCAGCACGGCGTCGCGGTGCCTTACAGCTGCCGCGCCGGCAGTTGCCATGCCTGTCTGGTGCAGTGCGTGAACGGCTTGCCCGCCGACAGTCGCCCGGACGCCTTGAGTGCCGAACAGCGCCAGGAAGGCTGGCGGCTGGCCTGTCAGTGCCAGGTCACGCAAGACTTGCAGGTACACACCTTCGACCCGCTCACTGACGGTCGCCCGGCGGTGGTCGAGGCGCTGGACTGGCTCAGTGACAACGTCCTGCGTTTGCGCCTCACCCCACAACGACCGCTGCGCTACAGCGCCGGGCAGCATCTGGTGTTGTGGATCAACCACATCGCCCGGCCGTATTCGCTGGCGAGCCTGCCGCAGGAAGACCGCTTTCTCGAATTCCACCTCGACTGTCGCCAGCCCGGCGAATTCAGCGATGCGGCGCGGCGCCTGCAGATCGGCGACCTGATCCGCCTCGGCGAGCTGCGCGGCGGCGCCCTGCATTACGACCCGGACTGGCACGCGCGCCCGCTGTGGCTGCTGGCCGCCGGCACCGGGCTGGGGCCACTGTTCGGCGTGCTACGCGAAGCCTTGCGTCAGGATCACCAGGGCGCCATCCGCGTCATTCACCTGGCTCATGACGCGCGCGAGCACTATCTGGCCAAACCCCTGGCGGCGCTCGCCGCGCAGCGCGAAAACCTCAGCGTCGAGCTATGGACGGCGGCCGAGTCAGCCGCCGCTTTGGCGCAACTGCGCCTTGTTTCCCGGCAGACCCTGGCCTTAGTCTGCGGCTCGACTGCCAGCGTCGATGCGTTTGCCAAGCGTCTGTACCTGGCCGGACTGCCGCGCAATCAACTGCTGGCCGATGTGTTTTTGTCCCGCCGTTAAGCGCTGAAACTTTTGGGGCACGGCGGAACCCTGTAGTGAGGGGATTTATCCCCGATGGGCTGCGCAGCGGCCCCAGGATTTTATGAGTGCTGCGCACTCAATCGGGGATAAATCCCCTCACCACAGAAGTTTTGCCTCACCAAAAAAGAACTTTGTCAGCCCTTTTTAATGTTGAGTAACGCTGATGACCGAAGCCATCCTGCTGGAACGCGAACGCGGTTTGCTTACCCTGCGCCTCAACCGCCCGGACAAGAAAAACGCCCTGACCCGCGCGATGTACAGTCGCCTTGCCGAGGCCCTGAAGCAGGCCGACAGCGATCCTGAAATCAATGCCGTGCTGATCACTGGCAGCGCCGAATGCTTCACCGCCGGCAACGACATCGCCGACTTCATCCAGCAACCGCCGAGCGACCTCGACAGCCCGGTGTTCCATTTCATGCTCAATCTGCTCGAATGCCGCAAACCGGTGATCGCCGCCGTGGCCGGCGCGGCTGTGGGCATCGGCACCACGTTGCTGCTGCATTGCGATCTGGTCTACGTCAGCCGCGATGCGCGGTTGCGCATGCCGTTCGTCAACCTGGGGCTGTGCCCGGAGTTCGGTTCCAGCCTGATCCTGCCGCGTTTGCTCGGGCAGGCCAAAGCGGCCGAGTTGTTGTTGCTCGGCGAAGGCTTCACGGGGGAGCAAGCGGCGCAGTGGGGCATCGCCAGCGAGGCGCTGGGCAGCGGCGAAGCGGCGCTGAACAAGGCGCGGGAGATGGCGTTGCGTTTCGATGAATTGCCGCCGGACGCGGTGCGCATCAGCAAGCAATTGATGAAGGCGCCGGATCGCGACTTGATCCGTAAGGTGATCGAGGAGGAGGGCGCGCTGTTTACTCAGCGCTTGCGCTCGCCGGAGGCGTTGGCGGCGTTGACCGGGTTTATCAAGCGGCATTGAGATTTTCGCTGGCCGGGCTGGCCTCATCGCTGGCAAGCCAGCTCCCACAGTTTTTGTGGTGGATGCAAGATCTGTGATCACCGCCTAGCCCTGTGGGAGCTGGCTTGCCAGCGATGAGGCCAGAGCCGATACAAAATCTGTTGGATCAGAATGCAAAAAGCCCCGGCACTCACATGCCGGGGCTTTTGGTTTTCAGCGAATCACTCAGACCTGCGGGTCGCCCACGTGCAGGATCTTCATGCCGTTGGTACCACCGGTGGTGTGGTAGCTGTCGCCCTTGGTCAGGATGACCCAGTCGCCTTTTTCCACGACGCCGCGCTTGACCAGCTCGTCGATGGCTTTCTGGCTGACTTCGTTCGGGGCCAGCGAAGCCGGATCGAACGGAACGGTGTACACGCCACGGAACATCGCCGCGCGGGCCTGGGCTTCGCGGTGCGGGGTGAAGCAGTAGATCGGCACCGACGAACGGATACGCGACATGATCAGCGGGGTGTAGCCGCTCTCGGTCAGCGCGATGATCGCCTTGACGCCCGGGAAGTGGTTGGCGGTGTACATGGTCGCCAGGGCAATGCTCTCGTCGCAGCGCTCGAATTCCTTGCCGATGCGGTGGCTGGAGGTCTTGCTGGTCGGGTGCTTCTCGGCGCCAACGCAGATGCGCGCCATGGCCTGCACTGCTTCCAGCGGATAAGCGCCGGCAGCGGATTCGGCAGACAGCATCACGGCGTCGGTGTAGTCGAGCACGGCGTTGGCCACGTCGGACACTTCGGCGCGGGTCGGCATCGGGTTCTGGATCATCGACTCCATCATCTGGGTCGCCACGATCACCGCTTTGTTGTGGCGGCGTGCGTGCAGAATGATCTTCTTCTGAATGCCCACCAGCTCGGCGTCGCCGATTTCCACACCGAGGTCGCCACGGGCAACCATGACGGCGTCGGAGGCCTTGATCAGACCGTCGAGGGTTTCATCATCGGCCACGGCTTCGGCGCGTTCGATCTTCGCCACCAGCCAGGCAGTGCCGCCGGCTTCGTCGCGCAGTTGACGGGCGTAGTTCATGTCGGCCGCGTCACGCGGGAACGAAACGGCGAGGTAGTCGACTTCCATTTCGGCGGCGAGCTTGATGTCGGCCTTGTCTTTTTCAGTCAGGGCTGGCGCGGTCAGGCCGCCACCGCGACGGTTGATGCCTTTGTGGTCGGACAGCGGGCCGCCGATGGTCACGATGCAGTGCAGTTCGGTCGCGGTGGCGGTCTCGACGCGCATCACTACACGGCCGTCGTCGAGCAGCAACTCGTCGCCCACGCCGCAGTCCTTGACCAGATCCGGGTAGTCGATGCCGACCACTTGCTGGTTGCCTTCGGTCAGCGGATGGCTGGTGGAGAAGGTGAACTTGTCACCGATCTTCAGCTCGATGCGCTTGTTGGCGAATTTGGCGATACGGATTTTCGGGCCTTGCAGGTCACCCAGCAGGGCAACGAAGCGGCCGTGCTTGGCCGCGAGGTCACGCACCAGCTTCGCGCGAGCCTTGTGCTCGTCGGGGGTGCCATGGGAGAAGTTCAGACGGGCGACGTCCAGACCAGCCAGAATCAGCTGTTCGAGAACTTCCGGCGAGTTACTGGCCGGGCCAAGGGTAGCGACGATTTTGGTACGACGGACGGACATGCAAAGACTCCTCAGGTTCAAGCGCTCGCAGAGGCTACTACGCTCTTTGGGTGTAGTCATTGTTCGTTTGCACTACTTATTGTTTTCTTTATTGAACGCGACAATCGGAGCAAAGGGCTCTGAAGATTTCTCGCCCGAGGTCGATAATGATCACAAGACAGGAGAATACCCCATGCGATTCGTGCCCATTGCCGCCCTTGCCCTCAGCGTCCTCGCCGTCACGGGCTGCACCCGTTGGTCGATGAACCATCATCTGAACAACGCCTACAGCGCCTATGACCGGGGCAATTGCGAGCAGGTGATGCTCGAACTGTCCAAGGTCGAACGCGCCAGCCGGGCCCGCCCGTATGTGTGGCCGGAAGTGTCGATGATGCGCGGCCAGTGCCTGGAACGGCAGAAAATGTACATCGACGCCGCGCAGACCTACCAGTTCATCATCGCCTCGTACCCCAACAGCGAATACGCCTTCCGTGCTCGCGCGCGCCTGGAAACCCTGCAGAGCCTGGGCCATTACCCGACGCGCAGCGCAGCGGCCGTGCCAGGTCCGCAACGCTTCTGATGCCGGGTGTCATACAAACGCTGGCTGACTGTACAAGCTGAGCTATAGTCCAGTGATCCGGTTCGCGCCTGGCGTCTGAACCGGGGCAACACCTGCGACTGGTAGAGGTTGAGGTGATGGCGTATTGGCGACCGTCACACCGGGAGCGGGGAGAGCGTGTCTGCGAGACGGGCACGTTCCGAAGCAAAGGTGCGGCTCTGTGATGGAGCCTTGCATGGCGTACTGCGCATGTTTACCGACCGCCGAATCGAACGGCATCAACTGCCGTACTTCCTCCGGGTGTACAACAGCGTCACCGACAAACCCATCGGTTTTCTGGGCAACGTGTCCGAAGACGGGCTGATGCTCATCAGTCAGTTGCCGATGATGCTCGGCGCCGAATTCCGTCTACGCCTGAAAATCCCTGCCAGCGATGCTTGCCAGCAGGTGATCGACCTCAACGCGTGTTGCCTGTGGTGCCAGGAAGACGCCACACCGTTGCATTACGATGCCGGCTTCAGCCTGCAATGCCCGCCTCCGGAATACGGGCAACTGGTCGAGGCGCTGCGCCAGTACTTCAGCTTCCAGCCATTGCCGGCTTCGGCCTGACTTCGGCGGCGCTCGCACGATTGCCATCGCGGGCAAGCCCGCTCCCACAGTGTCCTCGGTTGATCAAAGCGTTTGTGCACACCACAAATCCCTGTGGGAGCGGGCTTGCCCGCGAATGCATCAGCCCAGACAACGTCTATTCATGAGCTAACCCACAGCAATCGCCCGCTCACTGTCCAGCGTCTTCTCCGCCGCAACGGGGAACATCTGCATGCCGCGATCCACGGAATTGCGCGAGGGTGGCGGCTGGACGCAGGTTAGTCGACCGGGGGAAACCATCACCCAAAACCGGCGCGCCCGAAGGCGACCTGTGACAGCCACCATCGAGTGCGGGGATAGGGAATACCCGACTTGATGACGCTTATGCACATTGGTGAAACCCCCGGGCGACTGAACCCGACCACTGATTGGCAGCGGCACGGATCACGTTACGGGGCATCGGCAAGGTGCACAAGCCGGTGGGTTCTGGCGGATTTGTAGGCAAAGGCGCAAGGCGTTGTAGCCTCTCGGCACACTGGAGAAATACGGCGAAATACTCATTACCGTTTGTCAGGACTGTCAGATTTTACAGGTAGGCGACCGGGCGCTTCAGGCGTATCAATTCCTTACGCCATATCACTGTTGGCATCACCCGAGAGCGCTTTCATGGCACACGATAATGAACAACCCGGTCTTGGCAATACCTCCGAAATCACTCCTGCGACTAATGTCGATGAACACCTGAAGGCGCGACCTACACCTCTTTTTCATTACCCCAGGGATGGCTACGTGCTGGTATCCCCTGTGTATTTTTATGTTGATGCGGGCGAATTTGGCGTTCACGAATACCAGTTGGACGACCAGTATGGAGGTCAGCGGTATTCGGGGCATACAAATGACTTGGGCAGATTGTACAGAAGCGTACCCGCCACCAACCGTAACGGAAGGGGCCATTTCGGTTTCCGAGCGAAAATCAGGAACGAATGGCAACCGTGGGGGTATGTGGCGTTTGACATCGCAGCCAAACCGCAGATCACGTCCTTCCAGAATGGCGGGCAGTTGGGGGCCAGGCCCTTTATCAGCGGTACCAAAGACTCCAGGGCGTCGGCGGTTGTTCAAGTATCTTTTGATAACGGTTCGACTCTTAGTG
This sequence comes from Pseudomonas sp. 22189, assembly GCF_052045635.1. Classification (NCBI taxonomy): domain Bacteria; kingdom Pseudomonadati; phylum Pseudomonadota; class Gammaproteobacteria; order Pseudomonadales; family Pseudomonadaceae; genus Pseudomonas; species Pseudomonas sp. 22189. The sequence goes on along the minus strand of NZ_JBQEPG010000011.1, from coordinate 83,910 downwards.
TAAACGTGCCAACCCCAGGTCAATGGACTTATCAACATACGATGGACCTCACTCCGGGGTCGCATATCGTCTCTGTCCAGTACTACATCCCTTGGGGAGAGCAGGAAACCGGACGTACGGACTACCGTTTTACAGTCGTTTATGATCCTGCGCTGATCACTCTGCCTAAAGCGAATGATGTGATACGTGAACCTAGACCAGAAGTCTCTGGAACGGGGCGCAACGATGGGGTAACGGTCACTGTTTACAGAGAGGGCGCGGCGGGGGGAGCCTACGGATATGCAATCGTCAGAAATGGCTCATGGAACGTCAGGCTCAGTCAGGATTTGCCCGAAGGCAGCTTCGTCTTTCATGCTGATTCAAGCTTCCAGGGCACGCACATCGGATATTCGAACAAGGTACCGGTGACGGTCGACTTGCGGCCTGCCATCCCCGTAATAACCTCTCCTGCAAATGCTTCAACGCAAGCGATGACCTTTACTGTGTCAGGTAACAGGGGCGAGGCAGGGGCCAGAGTCATTTTGTTTGAAGACAGGGGTGTCACCCCAGTGGGCCAAAGCGATGTGTTGACGGGAGAGCTATGGAGCGCATCCGTCACGTTGCCCCCCGGGGCTGCTCCTCTGATTGCCAAGCAATTCAAAGGCGATCATGAGTCGGGTCGGAGTGAGGTGCGGCTGTTCAAAGTCCGCCCGCCAGCACTGACCTCCGTCAGCGTCACCAATCCAACCCTTACCACCATCGAGTTTTCCGGTGCAGGGCTTACCAACGCCACAGTCGAGATCACGATTGTCAAAGGCCCGGCAGGTGCGACGCTGCCACCTGCCGTAGTCGTGACCGCAGGCAGTTGGAGAACAACTTCACAGAACTGGCCCATCGGCGACTACGATCTGAAGATCGTGCAGAAGGTTTCCGATAACGCCGGGGGCTGGATTCCCTCGCATGAGTACCTGTTCAAAACTTCATCGGAACTGCCTCCGCCCACGGAGGTGACTTACACCGTTTCCAATTACACCCCCACCTTCACCGGAAAGGGCGTTACCAACGCATCGGTCGAGGTTACCGACGAGGCCAATGGCAATGCGGTTGCGCCGGCAACCACCGTCACGGCGCAAGGCTGGTCGACCCGGGCTTTTCAAGCCTGGGCGCCAGGTTCGACGCGCACGGTACTCATCCTGCAGAAACTGGGTAATGCGGAGTCGGATGCGGTAAAGCGGATCATCAATATCGACCGTTTTCCAGCACCGACTGACCTGTCTTATACGGTGGTCGATTACACGCCGATCCTGTCTGGCAAGGGGGTCAGTGGCGCGACCGTGCACGTGACGGACAAGGCAAGCGGAGTGGCGATTGCGCCGCCGGCATCGGTCACGGCTCAGGTTTGGTCGGCACAGGCATCTGCACGCTGGGAACCGAATACCACCAAGGTGGTGCTGTTGGTGCAGAAGGACGGTGCGCTGGCTTCCGACCCGGTGGAAATGACGATCACCGTGCCGCTGCTGGCCCCCATCATCACTGCCGTCGAGGACGATGGACTGTCACCGAAAATCTCCGGCACCTGCTGGCCCGGCGCGACGCTGAGCCTGAAGTACAGCGACAGTGCGACCGAGCACCGGCCGGTAGGCACCAGCGGTACATGGACCTTCAAGCGCGACGCGGGATTCGCCCCGGACAAGCAGCACACCGTGACGGTGATCCAGACGGTTGCCGGACGCCCGTCACCGCCGGCCTCGCAAATGTTCTCGGTCAGCCCGGAAAAACCGGTCATCACCGAGCCGGATGAAAACGCAGACACCCACTACGACATGACCGTGCGCGGTATCAACGGCTATAGCGGTGCGACGTTGCAACTGCGGGACGCGCAATTCGGGCGGAATCTGGGTGAGCCGAAACAGCTGACCACTCATAACGCTTGGTTCATCGAACTGAAAAAACTCGAGTTTCGCAAATACCAGATCGATGCCGTGCAAACCATTGCTGGCAGACCCTCTTTGCCCAGTGCCGTGCGCAGCTTTTTTGTCGTGCTGGTGCCGCCGGTCATCGAGGTGCCGGCGCCGAATCAATCGCTGGCCCGTACCTCGACGCTTTCGGGCACCGCCGAACCCTTTGGTCATGTGACGATCCGGCGTGAAAATTCGAGTGAAATCCTGCTCGATAAAGTCCCGGTCGACTCTTTGGGAAAATGGCGTGCGGAGGTAACGGTGCCGGTCGGCAATTACACCGTAAAAGGCCGGCAATTCCTCGAGACCCACGAGTCAAAGGAAAGTGCTCCGCGCACTTACAAAGTGGTGCCTGCCGCCCCGGTGATCGAAAGCCCCGGACGAGGCGTGCACGTCGGTCGTCAGGTCGTTGTGTCCGGCTTCGGCTATCCGGGTGACACCGTTCTTGTGACGCTGACAGGCAATGGCGGCACGGTGCGAGCGAGCGCTCCGGTGCTTGACGACCGTACCTGGTCATTGATGCTTGAAACGGGGCAGTCCCTCGGCCCCGCGGATCTGGTGGCGGTGGCTTCGCGTGATGATTTCGAATCTGCCGCCTCGGCTGCACTTCCCGTGGTATTGGGCACATATTTGCCAACTATCGATGAACCGGCGCCAGGGTTCTGGGTAGAAAATCCGCTGCGCTTCGTCGGCAAGGGACGCACGGGCGTCGGGCGCGTAGTGCCCTGGTTCAACCCTGAAACCGCGCTGAGCGCAGGCATTGCCGTCACTGCTCAAGGCTGGCGCGGCGAGGCAACGCAACCCCAGCTCCCGGGCGGCCAGTGGTGTCGATTCCAACAAACCATCACCGACGCAGCGGATGGCTCGACCGTATCCGACTGGGTTGAAAGCGAGCGTTTCGAGATAACGTCGATTGCTCCGGGAGCCCGACCATGACCGAGCCTTTGATCCGCCCAGTGCAGCAGTGGCTGAAACAAGTCTTCAGTGACGAACAGCGGGAAAGCTACGCCGATTTTTGTGAACACCTCGAAAACGGTGGTTCGATTTTTCCGCTGGTCGAGCAAGGCGTTCAGGGGCTGGTCAGGCATTACCGGTTGAACCCCGACGATGCGCAGACTTTTTTACGCAGAGCCAACAGCCTGGCTGTGTTCGTCCGGCGCCGGTTCATCGAACACTCGTTGAGCGGTTCGAACGCCCGGGTTACCCGGCCCGACAGCGGTCTGTTGTCGAGGGTCGATGGGCCGAGCTACGAGCAGCTGTTCTCGCCAGATTTCGATGCCTTGTGCCCGCCGCAGGCACTGGAGTCAATCGTCTCCCCGGTGGCCTACCTGATTGAGCTGTTGCGCTGGATCGAGGAGAAAATATACCCCGTTGGCAGCGCCGATAAGCTCGATTTGCATGAGCGTCGTCAGGATCTGAATAGGCTGCTGGTTGACTTCAATGCCGTACATCAGGCGGTGTCGGCGCTGGACATCATCGTTCCGGTGCTCGAGACGTTCATCAAGGAAAACGATAGCGCTACAGACCTCGAAGAGGCGTTGATCCAGACCCGTTATCCCAACGGTCTGCCGTACCACCAGCATTGGGTCACGCTTGATTTTGTCGCCCGTGAACATGGCCTGTCGGTGGGCGATATCGTCCAGATGGTGGATCTGGCCTATCCCTACTTCCTGCAGCCCGAGCTGTGGGACAACGATGCAGGTCGCGCCTTCACCCATGCGTCGCGGTTGGGGCCTTACCAGCGTGAACTGTTGACGGAAGCGCCCACTGACGAGGCAAACAAACTCGAATATTACCAACGCAACTTTGGTACGACCGGAGAAGATTGGCAGGACCTCAATCAGGTGAAGTTCTTTGGCCAGCAAACAGGGCTGGACACCCGTGATATCGAGTCGTTGCTGTCGATTCGCGAATTCGCCCCGACGCGTTCGGCCAACGTCACCGTGTATGAGAGCGAGCAGCCGGGCGCTGACGAGAGCCAGCGATCCGGCTCGGTATATCTCAATGCCGCGACCAGCCCGGCACTCGGCATTGCTTACAGTGAAGACGGCGCAACTTTTCTGCATCGTTTTACACAAGCCCCGGCCACCATTGACCGCTACGAACGAATGAATCGCAAGTTGCGCCTGGATCGATGGCTGGAGCTGCCCAGCGAGCAGGTGGACGCGTTGTTGACGGCAGCGATCAGGGCAGAGACACGTCAGGCGAAACTGGCAAACCCGTGGTGGATTTCCACTCATCAGGTGCAGGCCCTCGGCTTGTTTCAGTCGCTGCGTGAACGTTATGGCTGTTCGGCAGAGGACTTCGCGGTATTTATCGATGAAATCCCGATTTACGGCCGTGCCGATGCCCTGTCATTGTTCGATCGTACCTTCAACAGCCAGGGCAATTATCGTCAGCCGCTGGTGCTGGACGGCGAAACATTTGCGACGCTGCCGGCGCAGTCTGGGGCGGAACTGACGATCAGCCAGTTATGCAGCGGATTGGCTATTGATCTGCAGACTTATGCCTACCTTGCGGTCGCGATCGAACGGGCACATGGGTTCAACAGGACGCTCTGGCGCACCCCGGCAGTCATTTCGAGTTTCTTCCGATTGGTGAAGTTGCCACGATTATTGGGCATTACCCCGGTCGAAGGGGTGCTGATGCTGACCCTGTTGGGTGGCGAGCGCTGGGTCGACGGGCTCGCAGGCGTACCGCGCCTGTACACACGCCTCGAAAGCGAAACCCCACCGGATGTGCTCAATCTGATTGATGCCCTGCACGCCTGTGTGTCTTGGTGCAGGGAACGCGAAATCCCTGTGCTGTGGATGTTGAATCAGGTGGCACCGCTGCAGGCCCTGGCGGTGGCTACGCAGGCTGAGCGTCGGTTGTTTGAGCAGATTCTCAACCTGCTGCCGGCGACGCTGTTCAACAATGCCGGATTGTCGATGGCTGGCGTACCCTCGCTGGAGGGGCTGGACTGGCTGCAATTGCTGACCAAACTGGTCGACCACAGGGGTTTGATCATCGATCTGCAATTACCCGAGGCCCAATACTTGAGCCTGGCCCGGGAAATTTTCGACCAGGCCATCAGAGAAGGGCTGGGCGAGAACGATGCCAGTGTTCGGGGCGCGCTAGTCGAGCGAATGCTCGGCGTGCTGTTGCAGGCGCGGGAAGCGCAGGTCTCGGTCGCCAGGGAGTGTCTGGTGGCGTACACCGGCCTTGATATCGAACGCGGATTGCTGATGCTGACCTGGGCACAGTCCACGGTTTATCAATTGTTGTCTCAGGTCAGCGCACGTGCCGATCATGATGCCGCTGATGCGCTCAGCCACGCTGCGCGTGCTTCTGAACAGCCCGACCCGCTGCTGAACTTGTTGGCTGATGTGCGACGTCGCAGCGCCGTGACGAACCAGCTGGATCTGTCTGCGGTGTTGCTCGAAGACTTTCTGCAATACGGCCACAAGGCCTGGATGGCTCAGAACGATCGACATCAGCTGTCGATTCGTACCCTGTATTACCTGAGCACGCTGGGTCGGGCCTTCGAGCTGAGCGAGCAGCCGGCCGGCAAACTGCTCGACTACCTGCGACAGGTCAATGCATTGCCCAGCCCTCTGACAGGCGATGCGTTGCGCCTGGCACAGGAAGCGGCCGCGTTGCGGCTGGCGACGTTTTTCGACTGGAGCGTGCAGGAGGTGCGTGAGTGTGTCAGCCGCATCGACCCGACGTTGAAGATTCTCAAGACACTGCCCCAGCTCGATTTGCTGATGCGCGTCCGCGTATTGGCCCGGGACAGCGGCATGGACGCCCTGACGATTTTCCTCGTGGGAAACCTGCCGCAGACCGTAGACCGGAATGCTTATCGAGTTGCTGCCGAGCGCTCGCTGTTCAGCCTTTCAGACAACCGTGAGTCGGTGGGCGCCTTCGCCGATGAGGTAGCGCAACCGCTGGTCACCATGACCTGTGTTGTAGACAAGACTGAGGTGGTGGCCGGCAAAGACGACGAGAAAGTGATGTTTACCGTGACGCTGCTCGATGCCGACAAGCGGCCATTGAGGGGGGTCAACGTGTACTGGCAGGTGAGCCTCGGCACGCTTGCGACCAAAGCCACCGATGTCGACGGAACGGTATCGGTCGAGTATCTGCCGGGCAAGGTCATGGGGCAGGAAACGCCACTGTTCTGGCTTGACCTGATCGACGCGCAACCGGCTCCGACCATCAACATCTCCGATGACCCCTTGACGCTCTTCTTCCCGGGACCATTAACGTCTCTGGTGCCGCTGGAGCCGGTTCCTGCGGGGCAGGAAGTCGCGTTGTACGCCACGCTGCGCGACAACTATCGAAACCCCGGGCGTAACCGTCTGGTGCGCTGGTTTGCCGTACCCGTCAGCGGCAGTAGCGGCTCGGCGGTAATCCGTCCCGAACAGAATTATGCCGATGCCGAGGGGATTACGCGGGTGTACGTGTCGAGTTCGTCCGGGGGCACGTTCACTATCAGCGTGCGCTGCGAAGCCAATAACCGCGAAATAGATTTTGACCCGGTCACTTTCACCGAAGCACCGATTCTCCAATGACAGCGTTGGTTGACGCAGCGTCAACCCCACGACTCAGGACAAGACCATGACTCAACGCAAATTGTCTCCCTTGTTGGAAAAGCGCCGCGCAGCATTGGTCGATTACTGCATCGGTCAGGCTGCCAGGAAGAATTACTCTTTCGTGAAAACGCCGCAGGACCTGTTCGAGTTATTGCGCATGGATCCGCTGGACAACTACCCGGTGCAAAGTTCGTGGGTTGCCGAAGCGACCGGTTGCGCGCAGCAATTCATTCATGCGGCTTATCGCAAGCTTGAGCCAGGCTACCAAGACACCGCATTCCCGGCGGCGGAATTGAAGCTCTGGGAGCTGTATAGCAATTACCCCGACTGGGCGGCGCTGACGTTGATCGCGGTCTATCCGGAAAACTTCATCAATCCCTTTGTGCGGCAACGCAAGACCCGTCTGTTCAAGACGCTGGAAAATGATTTGAATCAGACGCGTCTGACCGACGATTCGGTGCGGCGTGCGTTGCAGGGATACCTCAAGGCATTCGAACAGACCTGCAATCTGGACGTTATCAGCGCCTGTCTGGATGGCGATTCGCCGAGCCGTGCAACTTACTATTTCGTCGGTCGTCAGCGGGTGCAGCCGTTGCAGTATTACTGGCGCAAGGTCGACATCGAACTCACCGCTGCCGGTAATCCGGTCAACCCGGCGACATGGAGTGAATGGCAACCCGTCGACATTCCGGTGGGGGGCCGGGTTCTGGATTTACGGCCGTTGTTCTGGGCGGGACGCCTGTGTCTGGTGTGGGCCGAATGGCGCGACCAGGTGGGTAAAAAAGGGGAGGACGGCTATTTGCCCCCCAAGCTGGATATCAACCTGGCGTTCATGAGCCAGAACGCGGAATGGTCCGCACCCCTGAGCTTGTACAGCGCTGATCAGGACAGTGATATCAGCGCGGGTGCCCGCTTGCTGGCGATGACGTTGGCCGATGACCTCATTCACCCCAAGGGACGGCTGGGTGTATTGCTCACCAGCCCGGCGGGTCTGAACATACGCGTCACCCGTGATGTGCTTTTTCGTCCGCTGGCCGAAGACGACGGCACTTGGCTCAATCATCTGGCCACTCATCGCTTCACCGATATTCTGACCTTGCAGCATCCGCTGACACCAAAGAATCAGCCAGTGGTCGCGATCAAGAGTGAGACCTCGGGGGCGCTGACGGATTATTACGGGCTGCAGGCGGTGTTTTCGGAGGCGGGCACAGAGGATTTTCTCTGGGTCAGGGGGCTGTGTCGGGAAAAGGGCGGAATCACCAGCGAAGTCGCCGAGTTTGAGCTGGCGTTCCGCGAGGGTGCCGAAGGTGACCCTACACCTGTCAAGGCATCAAAACCAGTTGCAGGGGGGTGGGCCACGGACTGGATGCACCTCAAGCGCTTGAAAGGAGGATTCACCGGGTTGTTCGAGTTCTCGTTGAGCAACGCCGAACAAGGCAGCAAGCAATTTACAGTCTCGCTGACCGGGATCACCCGTTTCGTGCCGCCGACGCTGGAAAAAAATACGCTGAATGCCGCGCAGTTCATCGGATTCAGACAGCCCGACATGCTGCCCCGCACACGCTTGAACTCGCTGTTCGGCCCGGAGCTGGTGCTGCGCAGCAATATTTCCGTGGATGCCGTACTGGACTGGGACACCCAGTTCCTGACCGAACCCCCTCCAGCTGCGGGGCCGATCGCTGAGCCGAACGGGGCGTTCGACGGGGCCAATGGTCTGTATTTCTGGGAGCTGTTTTTTCATCTGCCGCATCTGGTGGCGACCCGTTTGCGGGCTGAGGATCGCTATCTGGAGGCGCAGAACTGGCTGCATTATGTGTTCGATCCGCAAGCCGTTGAAACGTCGGTCGAACCGAAGAAACCTCGTTATTGGCGCTGCCGTCCCCTGGCAAGCGAGGGGAACGCCGGGTACGAAACACAGATGCCCACCGATCCTGATGCGATTGCCTATGCCGCGCCACGACACTATCGGATTCTGGTGTTCACCGAATACGTGAGAAACCTGGTCGCGTGGGGCGACTGGTACTACCGCCAGCTCACCCGCGATGCGCTGGTGGCGGCAAAACTGTGTTACGTGCAAGCCGAGTTTCTGATGGGCAAACCACCCTTTGCCCGGGCGGTGACTCGCTGGCAAGCGCGGACGGTAGATGACTTGTTGAAGCAGAGCACGAACCGCCCGACGCTCGAACAGTTCGAGCAGGAACTGCAGTTTTCCCCGGCAGACATTCCTCCGGCTGCCGAAGCGTCACCGTTGTTGGGCCTGCTGGCGAACGAGCCGTTCAAACTGCCGATCAACGAACAGTTGCTTGATCTGTTCGACTGGCCGGGCCAGCGTCTGAACAACTTGCGCAACAACCTGACCCTGGATGGCAAACCACTGGACGTTCCGCTGTTCAGCCCACCCACCGATCCCAACCAATTGTTGCTCGATCTGGCCGCTGGCGGGAGTGGCATGCTGCGGCCGATGGGCGGACGTCTGGTGGTGGGCGCCTTCCGCTGGCGGGTCACCTACGAGGCGGCGTTGCGCGCTGTGCAGACCTTGCAGGAGTACGGCAGCCAGGTTTTGCGCCTGCTGGAACAGCGCGATCGGGCCGAGCAGGAAGAACTGCAGCAAGAGCATCTCAAGGAACTGGGCGACTACGCCCGCACGGTTCAAGAACAATCCATTGCCCAGCTTGAAGCGGGGCTCACGGCCCTGAGGCAGAGTCAGACCATGGCCAGGCAGCGGGCCGATCGATACAACGCCTGGTACGACGAACACATCAGCGATGCCGAATACCAGGTCATGGAAAAGCTGCAGGCCGTCAAATGGATGAATGCCGGGACGCACGCGATCAAGACCGGAGGCGCGGTCGTGGGGGCCCTGCCGAGCATTTTTGGCATGGCCAACGGTGGCCATCGTCCAGAAAAAATCGCCGATGCCGTGGTTTTTGGTCTGGAAATCGGCGCGATGCTGTTGCAGGTCGACGCGGATAAACAGGCCATCACCGAAAGCTACCGCCTGCGCCGCAGAGAGTGGGAATTGCAACGCGATCAGGCATTGGCCGAAGTCGCGGCGCTGGCCGAGCAGATCGCCGCGCAAACATTCGCCCTCGAAGCGGCCAGGACGAGTCTGGAGCAAACCCGGCGGGCCAACGGTCAGGCTCTGACGCTCTACAACTACCTGAAAAAACGTGCGACCAACGCAGAATTGTTCGGTTGGCTTCTGGGTCAGCTCAAGGCCTTGCACTATCAGGCTTACGATGCGGTGGTCAGTCTGTGCCTGAGTGCCCGTGCGTCGTTGAGTGCTGAAACCGGCGATTACGAAACCGCGCAAGCCTTACCGCAGGTCTGGCTGGACAACCGTCACGGATTGACCGCCGGTGAGCACTTGCGCGAATACCTGCTGCGCATGGATCGCCTGTACCTGCAAAGCCATGAGCGCCGTCTGGAGCGGGTCAAGACCGTTTCGTTGCGACGGTTGTTTGATGACCGGGTTGATCCGCAGACGGGGTTTTCCGACTGGGCCCAGGCACTAAAAGAACTGATTGACAAGGGCACGCTGGAATTTCAGCTGACGCAGCTGTCATTCGATCGCGATCACCCCGGCGAATATTGCCGGCAGATCAACCTGGTCGAGGTCGATCTGCCCGGACTGCTCGGACCTTATCAGGATGTACTGGCGACGCTGCTGCAGATTGGCAGCATGACCGCTACCCAGGCCTCGGCACGCTCGGTCGAGTACCTGCATCAGCCGGCGGGCAAGGTGGCGCCTGCCGAGGTGCTGTTCAATTTGCGCAGTGGTCAGCAGATCGGTTTATCGGCAGGGCTCGCCGACACCGGCATGAACGCCGGTAAACCGGACGAGGGCTTGCTCAACCCGTTCGAGAACACCGGTGCGGTCTCGCGCTGGCAGTTGCACTTTCCCTGGCCCCAAAGCGAGGGGCAAGCGTCGATGCTCGAATCGCTTACCGACATCATTGTGCGCGTCCGGTACACGGCCAAGGCCGGTGAGCCGACGTTTACCCTCGCTGTCAAAGACCTGGTCACCCGGGCGCTGACTTCCCGCCAGTCACGTAAAAACCAAGGAGCAGACCATCATGTTTGAACCGGTGATTCAGGCTAATGACAGTCTGGTGCTGAACGGGGATTTCCGTGAGAGTCTGGACTTCTGGGAAAAGGGCAACAATGACCGTGAGATTTCAGTCACAGGCGAGGTGTATGAGGATGTGCAGATTAAAGTGCTTACTGCGGGAAACCGTGCCTCTGTCTCTCAACAGTTCACTTTACCTGTGGAACCGGGTGCCAGCGCCAGGTATGTGCTGAGTTTTCTGTATGAAACGCGGCACACCGAACCGGGAAAAATACTCATCACGGCTGAAAATGGCACCCTGTTGAGAGAAATACTGTTGCCGCCGGGCAGCCCTCGCAACTCTGCAGAGGATCGGGTCCGGATTGCCAGTGGGCAGCCGCTGGAATTCAAACCGACGTTCTACAACGCTCCGTTCGACCTGCCGGTGCAGCGCCAGGACAAGATTCGCCTCACAATCGTCGCTCCGGCCAATGCTGATCACGAGGACTATCACCTGCAGGTTGTGATCACCCGCATTCGCCTGGACTTGCACCTTGCGCTGCCGCAGATGCGCACGGTGAAGGTAGACGCAGAGCACTTGTTGCCTGACGAGTCGGTTTTTCTCGGGCTGGGCGCGACGGAGGACTTGCAGCACCGACTTGAGTTCATACTCGCCCCCGACAGTCCCTGGCTGCACACCAAAGCTGCGTTGGTGAGCGATGACAATCCACAAGGCGCCATTATTGCGAGCCCTCACTGGGGCGTGGATCAACCACTGGATTCACCGTGGTTCCTTCAATGCCCGTTGATTGGTGATCAGGAACCTTACTTGTTCACGGTGCAACTGGTGAACCAGTTCACCGCCGAGCCTTACTCGATGCAGGTCTCGCTGGGGCATCACCGGCTGATGTTTGGTGAGGTGCTGGAAGCGGCGTATTTCCCGGTGCTGGAGTTGGAACAATCAGTGCGTCTGGGGGTGCGAGTGGCGTCCTGGTACACCGGTCAGTTTCTGGCTGGGCGCATGGTGACCTGGGCCACAGAAGAGCGGGGGGTTCTGAGCACGACACCCACCGACCCGGAAGGCTGGGCGTATTTCGATTATCTGCCCGTTGCAGCAGGCGACATTGCCATTCTGGCCTCGGTGGCGAGTCCTTACTACGCCAGCGGGGTCGAGACCACGAAGCTGGACGTTCGTGTGCTGGCGACCGATCCATGGAAGGACGTGCTGGCCGTGGTAGAAGGCGATGCCTCGCCTTGGGCGCAAAAGACCGGTTATCCCAATCGGGGTTCGACTTATCAGCTGAGTGTCCGGCTGCCTGAGGCATTACGTGGCAGCGAACTGGCCATGCGCTGGGAAGGCGATTCCGCGGCACAGTTGGGTGTGCGGGTACGTCCCGAGCTGGAAGAATGGGTGCCGTCCGACGCCGCTGACTTGAGCTGGGAGCTGGACTGCCGGGACGAGCTTGACGGGCGTTTCCAGCTGCTGCTGTCGTGCTCGAAGTTGCTACTGCGTTCTGACAGGAAACACATGTCACTGGCACGCAATCTGGTGCGCATTGGCGACGTTCAGGAGGCCAACAAGTTTCCCGTGGTGGACGAAGGCGAAAGTGTTCTGTTGCGGGTGCAGGTGGTGCATGTGGTCACCAGCGGCGACGGCGAGCCGGTCAACAATGCACGGGTGGACTGGCAGACGCCCGAAGGCACGATTGTCACCCGATCGGGGCTCGGCGGCTGGGCCAGTGTGCTGTATCAACCAAGCCGCGCCGGTGAATTGGTGGTGACCGCTCGCGTGCGGGCACACGATGACGCGGTGCCGATAGAGCGAACGTTTGCAGTGACGGCGCTGGCCAGCAGTCCGTGGAAGAATCAGGTCAGGATTTTGTTCGACGATGTAGCAGTCGATCTGGCCGAGCTGGGGTTGCTGTGCTGGCGCGGAGCCCCACACACACTGAAAGTCGAACCCACGACCAGCAGTGTGCTGCTTGACCAGATGGTGACGCTGCAATGGCGGGGGGAGTCGCCGGGAATCGGGTTGACCGTCACGTTTATCGGCGAGCCGCGCAAGCTTGAGGTAAAAGGGCTGGAGTGGACGTTCAGTTCGCAGGTCGCCTCGAGTACCAGCAGTCTGTTCAGCCTGACCTTGAGCAGTCCGGTGCTTGCCGCGCCCCGGGAGTTGTTCGGTCGGCTGATCTCTACAGAGCTTGTGGATGAACTGACGGTGATGCTGGATCAGATGACTGCGACAAGCGCCAGTCAGAGAATGTTTCCCTGCATCGGGGCCACGCACAGCTTACGCTACCTGCCCAATGCCTTGAGCCCTCTGGTGGGACTGCAGGGGACGTTGATGTGGCTGGGAACCCCGGCTGAAGAGCTGGACGCGAGCGTCGAGCCTCCGCTCGATACTGCCCGGCCACTCGATGACGGTGGTGTCGGATGGGTACTGGACTTCAGCGCGAGCAAGGTCTCCGGCACCTTTATGCTGGGTCTTTATTTGCCGGCATTGAGCCTGTCCATGACCGCCAACCCGATGCAGCTCGGCCACAACAAGTTGCGAATCGAAGGCTGGCGTGAGTCCGCGGTCCATGCCGTCCTTGGCAAGGATAAAGCCTGGAGCTGGATCCGGGTGGTCTCGGCTTTCACCCGCCAGGCAGTCGCGCAGGTGGCGGTGCAGTGGACGAGCGCGATCGGCTCCGACACCGTCGCCAGCGATGACCTCGGCTGGTCGGGTTTTGGCCTGCTGCCGGTTACTGCGGGTGAGCATGAGGTGGTGGCCCATGTGCATAGCCTGTTCGATGGCTATGTGGAGCAGCGTGCCCTGTCCTTTACGGCAATTGCCGGTGACCCTTGGGAGGATGTGCGGGTGCGGTTCGATGGGCATGATGAACATCCATGGGGCAGTCACACCTACTTTCCGCGACGCAACGGTTCACATGCCATCGAGGTACTGTTCCCGGAGGGCAGCCCATTGCTCGACCAGGAGCTGACCCTGGGTTTGACCGGCACCGGGCCAGTGGAATTGGGGCTGAGTTTCGAACCCGCGCTCGGCGCGCCACGCCAGCCTTCAGCCTTCGGTTTTCTGCGCTATTCCTTGCGTTGCGCCGACCTGAAGGACGGCAGCTTCGCGCTGCGCCTTGGAGCCGAGCGCCTCGCCAGCCTGTCGCCGGCCAACGCGATGTCGCTGGGGGAGGGCGCGCAGGTGTGGAAACTGCTCACCAGTACTAGCGTTCAGCAAGTGGTGGAATGGGAGCAGGAACTGGTCGAGCAGGTGAAAGTGGTGTCGTCCGTTTCTGGTCAAGGTATCGCCGGCGTATTGGTGACCTGGCGCAACGAAGATCTGGGAACGACCACCAGTCTGACCGACTTTTATGGTGTTGCCACTGTGCGCTTCAAACCGCAGACGCCGGGCCCGGCGGTAGTGACGGCGAAGGTGGGAGAGACAACGCATGCGGAGTCGGTTGAGCTGCGGTATACGCTTGAAGAACCGCGCGTCATCAGCGAATTGTACGAACCGGAAGACTCTCGTTTGCCACCCAATGAGCAACAGGCGCATGCCATAGCCAAAGTGGTGTCGGCACGTACCGGTTTACCGCTGGCGGGTGTGCAGGTGCGCTGGGATTTTGCAGGCAGTACCTTGACGCCGTCGGTGACGGATGAGGAGGGTCTTGCGCGGTTGACCTTTAATTATCCGGCTGACGTAGATGAAGTCTTATCGGCCATTGTCCGAGGCGGGTTGGGTGGTTGGGATATGGCGCGACTGGGATATTTCGGCATTGTGCCGGAGATTGAGTCGTTGACCAGTCCCGATACAAATATCGATCTGGGCAAAGAGGCAACGGCCGAGGTCCGGGTGGTGTCGCGTCACGATGGCCGGGCCCTGGCAGGCGTCAGGGTCATCTGGGATTATCCGGAGTTGACGTTGCCGGCTACTTACACGGGGCCGGATGGAAAATCGCGCGTTGATTTCAGACCGATTGAAACAGGAGTGTATGAGTTGCGGGCAACGGTTGCCTTGGGCGGCTCGCAGTCACTGGAGTTTGAGGTATTTGATCCTGCGAGCAGACCGCAGATCGTAATGATACAAAAGCTTCATGGGCAGTCGATTATTGGTAAGGAAGCTCATATACAGGTTCGCGTTGCGAACACAGCCTTGGTGCCGATCAAGGGCGAGCAGGTTTTCTGGAGTTTCCCGAATTTGGAACTTGCGGCGTCACGAACAGATGACGACGGCTTTGCAGAGGTCAGATTCATTTTGCCCGCTTGGGATAGCGTCTCGGCGACTGTCAGGGGAGGTTCAAGTTGGAGTTTGCGTCTGTAAACGTGCTCCCGTTGTCATAGGTGTTATCAAAATACACCGGATCGCTTCCAGCTCAGGTATCGGCTCAGCAGCTCCGTACTTAGCCCGCTGGGGCGCACATCCAGCACCTGAACGGCATGAGCATTCAACTGCTCATGCAGCTCGACCCGGGCATTGAGGTAATCCACCGTGCCGCAATAAGCCAGTGCTTCGGGCAGCGTTTGTACCGGGGCATTGCGCACGCGATCGAGGGTTTCCTCGCGCAGGCTGACCACTAGCACTTGATGCTGCTGGCTCAAGCGTTTGACGCAGGCGAGCAGGTCTTCGGTGTCCTCATCACGCAGGTTGGTCAGCAGCACGATCAGCGCCCGGCGCTTCTGCCGCGCCAACAGCTGATTGGTCGCGGTTGAATAGTCGGCAGGACGCTGACTGCTGTCCAGATCATAAACGGCGTTGAGCAGGACCTTGAGCTGACTGGCACCCTTGATCGGCGCGAGAAAACGCGGTTGCGCGACGGCGAATGTGCTCAGCCCCACGGCATCACCCTGACGCAGGGCCACGTGGCTCAGCAGCAGACACGCATTCAGCGCATGGTCGAAATGCGACAGCTCACCATCCTGGCTGCGCATTTGCCGGCCGCAATCGAGCATGAACATGAGCTGCTGATCACGCTCGTCCTGATACTCGCGGGCAATCGGCGTGCGCTGACGGGCGGTGGCTTTCCAGTCGATCTGGCGCAGGCTGTCGCCCTCGCGAAATTCGCGCAGTTGATGAAATTCCATCCCCTGGCCACGACGCTGGCGCTGACGTACGCCGAGCTGACTGAGCCAATTGTCCACTGCGAGCAGTTCGCCGCCGTACAGCCGGGCGAAGTCCGGATAGACGCGGATCTCGCCGCGCACGTCGAGCAGACGTTTGCCTGTCCACAGACCCAACGGGCTGGGCAGATTGATTTCGCAATGCTCGAAGCTGAAGTGACCGCGTTTGAGCGGGCGCAGGCGATAGCCGACCTCGCTGTATTGCCCGGGTTGCAGTTCGACCGCCAGCGGCAGGTTTTCGAAGCTCAGGCCCTGTGGCACGTGGTCGAAAATCTCCACCGCGACCGGCTCGTTGAAGTCATGGCTGAGCTGTAGCCGTACCTCGCTCCAGCGTCCGAGCGCCAGGCTGCCTGGGGTCTGGCGCTGAATGCGTGGCGAGGGCCGGTGGCTGAGGCGCAGCGCATCGATGATCGCCAGTACCAGCAGCGCCAGGAGCAAGCCCCAGTTGATCGCCGACAGTGGGGCGGGCACGTCGATGTCGAGGGCTTGCAGGGTGCCCGTGAGGATACCGATGAGGCACAGGGCGGCGAGCCAGATCAATAACAGGCGCGAAGGTTTCATGGCGCTGTACCGGGTTGTCTGCTGAAAAGATCGCATACTGCGGCAGCTCCTACAGGGAGCGTGATTCCGTGTAGGAGCTGCCGAAGGCTGCGATCTTTTGATCTTTCCTGAACTCTCACAAGCGCGGCGCCGGCACTTGGTCGAGCAACTGCTGCAGCACCTGATCGACCTGCAGGCCTTCGATGTCCAGCTCTGGCGCTACTCGCACCCGATGGCGCAGCACCGAGAGCGCGCAACCCTTGATGTCATCGGGAATCACAAACTCGCCGCCACGCAGCAACGCGCGGGCGCGGGCGCATCGCACCAGTGCAATCGAGGCTCGCGGGCCGGCGCCGAGGGTCAGGCCGGGCCAGGAGCGGGTGCTGCGTGCCAGTCGCACCGCGTAATCCAGCACTTGGTCGTCAATCGGCAGCTCGCTGGCGATGCGCTGCAAGGCCTGCACGTCCTTGGCCTGCAAGACCGTGCGCAGCGGCTGTACATCCAGCATGTCGGCGCGGGTCGAGCGGCTGACCTGACGCACCATGTTCAACTCCTGCTCGGCCTCCGGGTAATCCATGCGCACCTTGAGCATGAAACGGTCGAGCTCGGCTTCTGGCAGCGGATAAGTGCCTTCCTGTTCGATCGGGTTTTGCGTGGCGAGCACCATGAACGGCTGGGGGATCGGCAGCGCCCGGCCTTCGAGGGTGACCTGGCGTTCCTGCATGGCTTCGAGCAATGCGGCTTGAGTCTTGGCCGGGGCGCGGTTGATCTCGTCGGCCAGCAGCAGGTGGGTGAACAACGGCCCTTTGCGCAGCTTGAATTGTTCGCTTTGCAGGTCGTAGACCGCGTGGCCGGTGACGTCGCTGGGCATCAAGTCCGGGGTGAACTGGATACGCGCGAACTCGCCGCCGAAGCATTTCGCCAGGGCGCGAACCAGCAGCGTCTTGCCAAGTCCGGGGACGCCTTCGAGCAGCACGTGGCCGCCGGCGATCAACGCGGTCAGCACGTCGTCGATCACGCTGTTCTGGCCGATCAAGGCCTTCTGCAATTCGCCGCGCACCGCTTGCACCAACTGGCTGGCACGCTGGCGTTGCTGGGCGGCGTGGGTGGCGCTGCCGGGCTCGATCTGTTCACTCATAGCGTGTTCCTCAAGGTTTGCAGGTGGGCCACCTGGCGACTGAAATCAGCGCTGCTCATGCGCTGTTTCGGCACCGGGCTCAGGGCTTGGCTGATGGCGCGGGTCGGCTGTCGGGTCAGGCGCGACAGCACCAGCCATTGCTCAGCCACGTTCAACTGGTCGAAACCGGGATAGCGGCGGCGAGCGCGGCGCAGCACATCCTGTTGCAGAGCTTGCAACAGCGTGTGCTGACCGTTGTGGCGCAGGATGAAATCGGCACTGGCGCGCAAGTGTTCCTGCAACTGGCGACGGCCACTCGGGGCACGCGCCTGCAGTGGCCCTTGACGCACAGCAACGTGCCACAAGCCAAGGACGATCAGCGCCAGCAGGGCGACGATGGCTTGCGGGAAGTAACGCCAGAGCAAGGTCAGCAGACCATCGTGCGCCGTGCTGTAAATCAGCGTGACGTCGGTGTCGGCGCTCAGGTACCAGAGCAGCCAGGCGTTGTCGTGCTTGGCGATAGCCGGGGTTTTCCACAGTTCGGCATCGGTGACCACCGTGATCGAGCCGACGCCGTAGGGCAATTGCATCATGTGCGTGGCCCTGGCGCTGTTGGCCCAGGCCTGGGCGAGATTCTTCGGGTCGTCCAGATGGAACGCGGTGTCGAAACCGGCGTAGGCCGGCGCGTCCTCGTCTTCCAGGTAGAGTTTGGTCAGGTTCGGGTACGGGTCATCGGCCAGGTCTGCCGGCGGTTCCTTGAGATCCTTGCTCAGCGACTGGTGCAACTGCACCCGGTCCAGCAACAGGTCATCGCTCTGTTTGGCCTGCTTGTCCCACAACGCTTCGGCCACGAACACGATTCGCCCGCCGGCGCGAGCCCAGTTCAACACTTGATCAACCTGACGCGGGGTCATGCGCGAACGCTCGCCAAACAACAGCAGGGTGTGCCGGCGCGGATCAATATCGGGCAGCACCGCCAGCGTTTCGGCATGGCTGACGTTGAGGCCGTGCTCGCGCAAAAACATTTCTGCCGCCAGATAAGGATTGGCTTGCGCCTGGGGCGAGGGGCCGTGATCGATCACTTCCTGATAGGGCCGGGCCTTGAGGTACAGATAAACGCTCAACGCGGCGAGCAGGGCGACGATCAGCCCACCGAGCAACCACGCGCCGCGCCGGCTCAAGCGTGCGCTCCATGGTCGAACAAGGCGCGCCAGCCGTCACACAGTTCTTGTCGCAGATGGGCCGCCGGCTCGCGGTGCCCATAGGCCATGTTCTGCCAGTGCAGCGTCAGGCTGCGACTGAACGCCAGCAGTTCAGGGCGCTGCAATTGCTCAACCCGCAGCAGTACCTGATGCTCGGTGTCGGCGGGTTTCAAGGTCAGGGCAAAATCGTGCAGCAGACGGCTGAGCAATCCGCGATAGAGCAGGCCCAGCGCGGCGCGCGGCTGGGTTTGCCAGAGTTGTTCGGCGCTGGCGGCGATGTCGTCGGGCAGGGATTGCGGGTTCAGGTCAAGGCCGAATGCTTGCTGTGGGGCAGGAGGCCGGACGCGCGCGGGCGGCTTCGGCCGACGACTGACGAAGGTGCGCAGGAATTCGCGGTAGCGCCAGATCAGCCAGCCGATAGCCGCGAGCAACGCGCCCCACAGCAGCACTTCGATCAAGACCGCCACAGCATTGAAGCGTTGACCGTCGAGCCAGCCGAGCAGGGTTTTCAGCCATTGCGGGGCCTCGCCGGGTTTGCCCTCGGCCGGGGCTGCCGGGTCGTCACCCAAGCGATAGCGCGTCACGCTTTCCTTGTTCTTGAACGGTGGTTGTTCGAGCAGTGCCTTGATGCTGTCGTGCGCAGCCTGACTGGTCAGCGGTTGATTCAGCAGGCGAGGTGCCTCCGGGGCGTTGGCCGGCGCATCCGCCCACGCCGGCGGCACTGTCGGCAACCATAGACAGACGGCCAACAGCAGGCCCAGAGCGCTGCCGCTCAGGCGCTGGCGCAAACGGCGGAATACCAGTTCGATGTCCCACGCCTCCAGTACAGTGCGTCGGTTCAGATAAAGACTGAAACCGCAGGCGACATACACCGGTTCCCAGACCACCAGTACCAGCGCGTAGAAAGCGTTGGTCAGGTGCTCCAGCCAACGCCAGTGGTGATCGCTGTCGAGGATCAGCGATTGCCAGTCCCAGTCGGTTTCGATCTGCTGTGGCAGGAGCATGTAGAACAGCACCATCAGGCCGATCCACAGCGCGGTCTCCAGGTGCATGCCGATGATCGTCAGCCATTGCGCGGCGCCGGCATTGCGTTGCAGCAACACCTGCAAGCGCTGCTGACGCGCCGTGCCGTCGAGGCCTTCGAGTTGCACCACCGGCAGCAGGAAGCTTCGACTCAGGCTCAGGCGGCGCCAGCTCAGGCTGGCCAGCAGTTGTGGTTTCAACAGCCGCGGAAATTCGCGCAGGGCCTGTTTCAGCGTGGGCGTTTCGCCGAACAGGGCCTTGGACAGGATGTACAGCGGCAGGCGCTCGTACGCCGGTTTCAGCCACCAGAAAATCAATACCGCCAGCGACGGCGAATCCCACAGCAGCAAGGTCAGCACGGCGAACAGCGGCAGGGTGACGATGGCCCAACTGGTCATCAGCAGGCGTCGATGCTGCTGGCTCATGAGCACGCCCAGGTCCATGGCTTCCCAGCTGCTGCGCGGGCGGATCGCCACGGTGGCATCACTCAGGCGCATGGCGTGTCCTTCCGGCGAACAGCAGATAAGCCGCGACGGCGATCCACAACGCAGTACCGACCGCGTATTTGATCTGCGGTGTGATCCCGGTCTTCGACGACCAGTACGCTTCGATGAACGCCGCGATCAACAGGAACAGCATGACCCCGCACACCAGCAGCACACTTTTGCGCGCGGCCTCCACCAGCGCCTCGCCGCGCGTCAGCCGCCCGGGCGCAATCACGCTCCAGCCGAGTTTCAGCCCCGCCGCCCCCGCCAGGGCGATGGCCGTCAGCTCGAAGGCGCCGTGGCCGATCACGAATGACCAGAACGTCTGGCCAAAACCGATCTCGGTCAGGTGCCCGGCCACCGCACCGATGACCAGCCCGTTGTAGAACAGGAAAAATGCGCTGCCCACGCCCAGCAGCAAACCGCTGGCGAAGGTCTGGAAGGCGATGCCGATGTTGTTCATCACGTAATAACCGAACATCACCCAGTCCTCACTGGCTGCCCGTTCGGCCGAGCGCCCGAGGTGCCCGGCCACCGGGTCGTACATGCTCTGCATCTCGCGCACCTGTTCGGCGGGGATCAGGTGGTAGATCAGTTCGGGAAAGGCATACACCAGCAAGGCGAAGCCGATCAGGCTGCCGAAAAACACCAGGCCAGCGGCCAGCACGAACGGCCATTCGGCGCGCACCAGCCGGGGGAAGTCAGCGAGGATGAAACCGAGCAGGTTGGCGGCGAGGCGACTGCGGTGCCGATACAGCTGCTGGTGGCCGCGCAACACCAATTGTTGCAGCGAGTCGATCAGAAAACTGCTGTAGCCGCGCTCCTGCGCCAATGCCAGATGCTGGCAGAGGCGTCGATAAGCCTTGGGGAATCCGGCCACCTGCGAAGTGTCCTTGCCACGTTCGAGGCGTTCCAGAGCCAGCGTGAAACGCTCCCATTCGGCCTTGTGGCGAGCCTCGAAAAGACTTTGCTTCATGTCGGACCCAGCAAGCCGCGCGCGATGCCATTGAGCTCGCTGACCGCTTTGGGCGCCGACATGTGCAGCGGCTGGGCGAGCAGGGCGGCCAGCTCATTGACCCGCGCCGGCGACAGTTCGGCCTGGCGTTCGGCGAAGGCGAGCAGGGCCCGTTGTTCACTGAGGTTGAGCGGTACGGGCGAGCGGCGCGGCTGGACGTCGGGTAATTGCGGGCGAAGCAGGGCGGGTTCGCTGTAGACCACCAGAGTGCCGGCGGCGATGTCGCCCAGGCGTTTGAAGGTGGGATGTTGCAGGCAACTGATGGCGCCAAAGGCGTAACCGAAGGGCAGCAGATCGACAAAACGCAGCAGGTTGCGCAGCAGCGACGCCGACCAGCCGACCGGTGTGCCGTTGTCGTGGATCACTCGCAGGCCCATCCATTGCTTGCCTGGCGAACGGCCCTGACGCAGCACTTCGAACAGCACCATGTACCACCAGCTGACGGCAAACAGCAGCAACGAACCCAGGCCCATTCCGAGCTGGCCAAGAAACGCCAGCACCAGGAACAGCACGCCGAGGATGGCGCCGCGAATGCCCAGGTCGATGCCGAAGGCGAGGCTGCGCACCAACAGACCGGCCGGGCGCAACGGCAGGTCGATGCCCTCCGGGGTTTCCACTGGATAGCGGGTATCGAGTGGCGGGTTCAGCGGTGCTTTCCGTGGCAGTGCTGTGTTCTCGAGCATGGGCTACCTGAGGGGGCCGGATCGGGATACGAGGTTTGTCCGATGCTAGCAGCCTCTTGGGGGAAAACCACATAACTATGTATTGCACCGCGTGTAGCGCAAGGTGTTCGAATGACACGGTGCTGGCCGCAATGGCGGTTGAACGCCTAGACTTTGCCGATCTCAAGTTCAGGAACCGCCCGTGACTTCAATCTTCTGGTACGACTACGAAACCACCGGCATCAATCCGCGCAATGACCGTCCGCTGCAGGTCGCCGGGATTCGCACCGACCACGATCTCAATGAACTCGACGAACCGGTCAACCTCTACTGCCAGCCTAGCGAAGACATCCTGCCGCACCCGGCGGCGTGCGCCATTACCGGTATCACCCCGAGCCGTCTCGCCGAACAGGGTTTGAGCGAAGCCGACTTCATGACTCGGGTGCATGCGCAACTGGCGGCACCCGGAACTTGCGGTGCGGGTTACAACACCCTGCGTTTCGACGACGAGATGACCCGCTACAGCCTCTATCGCAATTTCTTCGACCCGTATGCCCGTGAATGGCAGGGCGGCAACAGTCGTTGGGACCTGATCGATGTGGTGCGCGCCGCGTATGCATTGCGCCCCGACGGTCTGGTCTGGCCGACCGATGACGAAGGCAAGGTCACCCTCAAGCTCGAACGCCTGACGGTCGCCAACAACATCGACCATGGGCATGCTCACGAAGCGCTGTCGGACGTACGTGCCACCATCGCCCTGGCGCGGTTGATCCGCGAGAAACAGCCGAAGTTGTATGAGTGGCTGTTCCAACTGCGCAGCAAACAGAAAGTCATGGATCAGATTCGCCTGTTGCAGCCGCTGGTGCACATCTCCGGGCGCTTTTCGGCGGCGCGCCACTATGTTGGTGTGGTATTGCCATTGGCCTGGCATCCGCGCAATCGCAATGCCCTGATCGTCTGTGACTTGCACCTTGACCCGCAAGGTCTGCTCGATCTGGACGCCGAAACGCTGCGTCAGCGCCTGTACACCCGTCACGACGACCTCGCCGAGGGGGAACTGCCGGTGCCGCTCAAACTGATTCACATCAACCGTTGTCCGGTGGTGGCGCCGTTGTCGGTATTGCGTGCCGCAGATCAGCAGCGCCTGGACCTGGACATGGCGCTGTATCAGGCGCGTGCGCTGCGGCTAAGTGACGCACAACAAGTTTGGAAAGATAAAGTAACGGCAATTTATGCCAGCGAAGATTTCACCCCGAATGAAGATCCGGAACAGCAGTTGTACGATGGATTTATCGGTGATCGCGATCGGCGCCTGTGCGAGCAAGTGAGGACAGCAGATCCGGCGCAATTAGCGCAAGAGCACTGGCCGTTCGATGATGAACGTCTACCGGAATTACTCTTTCGATATCGCGCACGCAACTTTCCCGATACGTTGAGTTTTGCCGAGCAAGAGCGCTGGAGAATATTCTGCCAGCAGCGTTTGTCCGAGCCGCACATGGGCGCACCTAATACCCTGCAATCTTTTGCCGAAGCCGCGCAGCAATGGGCGCTTAGTGCTACGCCGATGCAGAATCAAGTGCTCGATGAGTGGCAGAATTATGTCCAGGCATTGCGCAAACGTTTGAATCTTTGAAATCGAACATAGTGCGTCGATGAAACATCACGCATAAAAAAACGCCAGCGTATGCTGGCGTTTTTCATGGGTCGCAGAGGCTATCGGCGACCGGCGTTGCGGCTTAGCCCAGCAGGGTAGCCCAGCCTTCAACCACGTCACCGCCCCACTTGGCTTTCCACTCTTTCAGCGTCTTGTGGTTGCCACCTTTGGTTTCGATGACTTCGCCGTTGTGCGGGTTTTTGTATTGTTTAACTTTGCGTGCGCGCTTGGTGCCAGTAGTTTTGACTGCGACGCCACGGGTGCCTTTGGTTTTCGATTCCGGATCCAGCAGGGCGATGATGTCGCGCAGGGATTTGGAGTATTCGCCCATCAGGGTGCGCAGTTTGCCTTCGAATTCCAGCTCGGCTTGCAATTTGTCGTCTTGCGACAGGTTTTTCAAACGGGCTTGCAGCTCTTTGATTGCTTCTTCGGTGGCGCGATATTCGTTGATCAAGGACATGGTAACTACCTTATGCGGATGTGTTGAATGGCAGGGGACAGTGCCGCAATAATAGTCAGGCTGTTTCATCAAGTAAACATTTAAGCGGTTTTTTTATTTGAATTAGTTACGTGAAATAACCGGTAAATTGAATGGTCATCTAAATAATGTGATGCAGTCATCACGAATATTCACAATTATCTGGCCGAACAGCTTCACGAGCACATCATCGCTTTGTCGTACAGTGCGCTCAGGCGCCATGAACCGCGCCTTCTCGGGGCAAGTGCTGATCAATACTGCAGTTTCCGCGCACAGTCGCTAGAATGGCCGCCTTTGCGAAGTTCTGGAGTTTCCCCCTCATGCGCACCTTTCGGTTGGTGATTTCCTGCCCTGACCGCGTTGGCATCGTTGCCAAAGTCAGTAACTTTCTGGCATCCCACAACGGCTGGATCACCGAAGCGAGCCACCATTCGGATAATCAGAACGGCTGGTTCTTCATGCGTCACGAGATCCGCGCCGATTCGCTGCCGTTCGGTATTGAAGTGCTGCGCGAGAAGTTTGCGCCGATTGCCGAAGAGTTCTCGATGGACTGGCGAATCACTGATACCGAGCAGAAGAAACGCGTGGTGCTGATGGCCAGCCGCGAATCCCACTGCCTGGCCGACTTGCTGCACCGCTGGCACAGCGACGAGCTCGATTGCGAAATCTCCTGCGTGATTTCCAACCATAATGACCTGCGCAGCATGGTCGAGTGGCACGGCATTCCTTATTACCATGTCCCGGTCAATCCGCAGGACAAGGAGCCAGCGTTCGCCGAAGTCTCGCGTCTGGTCAAACAGCACGACGCCGAAGTGGTGGTGCTGGCGCGCTACATGCAGATCCTGCCGCCGGCGCTGTGCCGCGAATACGCGCACAAGGTGATCAACATTCACCACAGCTTCCTGCCGTCGTTCGTCGGTGCCAAGCCGTACCATCAGGCGTCGCTGCGCGGCGTGAAGCTGATCGGCGCGACTTGCCACTACGTGACCGAAGAGCTGGACGCCGGTCCGATCATCGAGCAGGACGTGGTGCGCGTCAGCCACAGCGACAGCATCGAAGACATGGTGCGTTTCGGCCGTGACGTCGAGAAGATGGTGTTGGCCCGTGGCCTGCGTTATCACCTCGAAGACCGCGTGCTGGTGCACGGCAACAAGACCGTGGTGTTCTGATC
The DNA here is from genome assembly GCF_052045635.1 of Pseudomonas sp. 22189. NCBI lineage: Bacteria > Pseudomonadati > Pseudomonadota > Gammaproteobacteria > Pseudomonadales > Pseudomonadaceae > Pseudomonas > Pseudomonas sp. 22189. Next base: position 58,889 of record NZ_JBQEPG010000011.1, on the reverse strand, counting down.
TACCCCACGCGTGCTTGAATAAAGAAGGGCCTGGGCGTTCAATCGTCCCAGGCCCTTTTTTCGTTTCAGCCCCTTGAGGAACTGCCCGTGAGCGACCCACTGGACAAAGCCACTTCGAAAGCGCCTGCCACATTGGGCGAAGGTTGTCTGAGCCGTTATGACCCGGATGACCTGAGCCCGGAAGACGGCACCGAGTTCCCCGGCGCCGCCGAACTGTGGGAGCAGATGAAGGAGGAGGACGAACCTAAGAAGCCTGCCTGATCTTCAGCAGCTTCTTGAGCAATGGCCGCCCCAGCATCAACAGAAACACCGGGCCGCCCACCACCAGATAGAAATAGAACGTCACCACCCGCCAGATCAGAATCGCTGCCGCCGCGGTGGATTTGCCGACCATCGGTGCCAGCAGCGCCGCCGAGGTCAGTTCCGCCGCCCCCGCGCCACCGGGCAACAGGCTCATTTGACCAGCCCCCAGCGACAGCATTTGCACCAGAAAACTCCAGGCCCACTGCAGGTCCGCGCCCAGTCCGCGCAGGGCCAGATACAACACGCTGTAGCGTAGCAGCCAGTGCATGCAGGTCAGGGCGAACACCTTGACCAGGGTTTGCCACGGCAACTTGAGGGTGTCGATAAATGCGTCGAGAAAATGCAGCAGCTTGCGTGCCCAGCGCCGACGCGTGGCCGGTTGCACGTTGAGGCGGGCAAGCAGGCGTCCACTCAGAAGGATCAGGCGGCGGTGGTAGCGCGCCAGCAGCACGCAACTGAACAGCCCACCGAACAGCGACACGGCGCTGACCATCAGCAACCACTCCAGGCGGTCACTGAGATGCTGAAACAAGGCGTAAATCAGAATCCCGCTCAAGGCGCAGAGAAAGAACAGCAGATCGCTCAACTGATCCATGGCAAACACCGCACTGCCTCGGGCCGGGCGTACGCCGCAGCGCGCCAGCAACGCCATGATCGTCAGCGGTCCGCCACTGCCGCCGGGAGTGGCGCAGTAGGCGAACTCGGCGGCCATGACCACGCCGAGACTTTTCAGCGGCGTTACCTGATCGCGCTGATCACCCAGCAGCAGGCGCAGACGCAGGGTGTTGATGCCCCAGCAGAGCAGAATCATGCCGAACATGATCAGCAGCCAGTGCAGCGGAAAGTTCTGCAACCGCGCGCCGATCTCGCCGCCGCCGAGCAGCACCGGGATCAGTACAGCGGCGAGCAGGCCGATCAACAACACAATGCCGCGACTCATGCAGCGCGCTCCATTCGCTCGCGGTGCTCGGTGAGCCAGTCGATTTTGCTCATGGGCGTGCGTCCTTCTGCCAGCAGCCGTTCAAGGGTTTGCAGCCAGTAATCACGCGCGAAGGCGTGGCGCATGTCTACCGGGTGCAAGCCTAGACGAATCACCGCGGCGTCGCGCCAGTGCTGTTGGCGCTGTTCGCTGACGATTTTTGACAACCCCCGGCGCCAGGCACTGCGCGCGCTCCAGACCAGACCCGGGGCGTTGATGGCGGTGAAATCCGGCAATTGATAAAGATGTTGCGGGTCGCTGGTGTAGCTCAATGGCGTTTCACGAAGGGCCTGGCGGGTGCCCTCGCTCATCAGCCAGGCCGGGGCGACGAAACCGTGCAACGGCCAGCCATTGCGCCGGAACAGTTCGATGCCGTGGCGCAGGCGAGCCTGCGCCGCTTCCCGGGACAGGCGATAAAACTCACCCTCGTGGGTGTAGATGCGGCGCATGAACCAGTCGCGGGGCGTGGTCGGGGCTGGCTCGCGGTCGTCATGGTAATAGCCGTGCAGGGCCAGCTCATCGCCACGGACAAGCCGCTCGCCGAGCATTCGGCAGAACGCGGGATGAGCCTCAAGCGCATCGTGACCATGGAAATCCGGAACGACCAGCCAGGTCATCGGCACGCCACCCATTGCGTCGACCGCCTCGACAAATGGCCGATAATCCGTCCACGTCGACGGCGCCACGTCGTGCAGCACCAGCAGCACTGTGCGGTCATTCAAGGAATCAGCCATTGGCCACTCTTTGCTGCGAGTGACCGAGCACCGCGTGGTAATGACCGAGCAGGCTGTCGACCACGCTGTCCCAGGAATAACGCCGTTCGACATGTTGTCGCGCTTGTTGGCCGAGTTTCACGCAGCCGCGACTGAACAGCTCGCGCACCGCATTGGCCATGGCTTGCGGGTTGTTCGGTGTACAGAGCAAGCCGCAGTCTTCGGCGACGATTTCTTCAAATGCCCCGGCCGCCACCGCGACCACCGGAATCCCGCAGGCCATGGCTTCGAGGATCACCAGGCCGAAGGTTTCCTGATCGCCGGCATGGATCAGGGCGTCGGCGCTGGCCATTAATCGCGCCACGGTGGCGGCAGGACAGAACCCGTCGATCACGCTGACATTGTCCGGCACCACGGCGGGCATCGATGAACCGACCAGCAACAGGTGATAGCGTGGGCCGAGGCGTTGCATGCATTTGAGCAGCATCGGCAGGTTCTTCTCTTTGGAACCGCGTCCGGCAAAAATCAGCAGACGGGTGTCTTCGGCAATTCCCAGTTCGGCGCGCAAGCCCTTGTCGCGGGCGCCAGGATGGAAAGTTTGCAGATCCACCCCCAGCGGTTGCACGAACACGTTGCGCACCCCCAAGCCTCGAAGTTTATCGGCCATCACCTGACTCGGCGCCAGCACCCGGTCGAAGTTGCCGTACAGTTTGCTGACGTAAGCCTCGACATTCGGCGTGACCCAATGGCCCATGCGATTGCTCACCAGCAACGGCAGGTCCGAGTGATAAAAGCCGATCACCGGTACATCCAGTTGACGCCGCGCGTCGAGCGCCGCCCAGGCAGTCAGGTACGGATCGCCGACTTCGATCAGATCCGGCTGTAAATCCTGCAGGACGTTGCGCCAAGGGGCGAGACGCAACGGGAAGCGATAACCTTTGCCGAAGGGCAGGGCGGGTGCGGGCACTGTGTAGACGCCGTCGTGTTCACCGAAGTGCGCACCGGGGATCAACAGGCTGTGGCGAATGCCCGGTTTGACACCCAATCGTCGATGCTTGGCGTCCAGGTACGTGCGTACGCCGCCGCTGGCCGGGGCGTAGAACATGGTGATGTCGGCGATGTGCACAATGACGAGCCCTCCGCTGTGCTGCTCTCCCTTGGTTGACCTTTATCCAGAATAGATGTTCGGTCGGGAATTGGCGGTGGGTCTCAAGGGTAAAAAGATCGCAGCCTGCGGCAGCTCCTACACAGGATGTGTGTTCACCCTGTAGGAGCTGCCGCAGGCTGCGATCTTTTGATCTTAGATGCGGAAACTGCCGACCAACTGCTGCAGCCGCGAAGCCTGCTGCTCCAGATCCGAACAGGCGCGCAAGGTCGCCTGCAGGTTTTCGACGCCTTCCTGGTTCAATGTGTTGATCTCGGTGATGTCGACGTTGATCGACTCGACCACCGCTGTCTGCTCCTCGGTCGCGGTGGCCACCGACTGGTTCATCCCGTCAATCTCGCCGATGCGCTGGGTCACGCTGTTCAGGCGTTCGCCGGCGAGGTTGGCGATTTCCACGCTGTCCTGGCTGTGGCGCTGGCTGTCGCTCATGGTACTCACCGATTCACGGGCGCCGACCTGCAGCTCTTCAATCATGGTCTGCACCTGCTGCGCCGATTCCTGGGTACGGTGCGCCAGGTTGCGCACTTCGTCGGCGACGACTGCAAAACCACGCCCGGCCTCACCGGCACGCGCCGCTTCGATGGCAGCGTTCAGCGCCAGCAGGTTGGTTTGCTGGGAGATGCTGGTGATCACTTCCAGAATCTGCCCGATGTTCACGGTTTTGCTGTTCAGCGACTCGATATTGGTGCTGGAGGCGCTGAGCATGCTCGACAGTTGGTTCATCGCCTTGATGCTGCGATCCACCACTTGCTGGCCGTCTTCGGCGAGGCCGCGGGCGTCGCTGGCCTGGTTCGAGGCTTGTGCGGCATTGCGCGCGATTTCCTGGGCGGCAGCGCCCAGTTGATTGATCGCGGCGGCAACACTGCTGGTGCGCGAGGCTTGCTGGTCGGAGTTGTACATCGACGAGTTGGACGCGGCGACCACGCGCAGCGCGACCTCGTTGACCTGGCCGGTGGCCGAGGACACTTCGCGGATCGAGCCGTGGATACGCTCGACGAAGCGGTTGAATGCGGTACCCAGCACGCCGAATTCATCGTTGTTGACGATAGTCAGGCGCTTGGTCAGGTCGCCCTCGCCATCGGCGATGTCTTCCATGGCGCGGGTCATGACGTGCAGCGGCTGAATCAGCAGGCGAATCAGCATGCCCAGCAACGCAATGATGATCACCACCGCAATCACGGTGGCAATCACCGCCGAGGTGCGGAACTCGCTGAGCATCGAGAAGGCTTTGTCCTTGTCCACCGACAGACCGATGTACCAGTTCACCGATGGCAGGCCTTTGATCGGGGTGAAGCTGACGATGCGGGTCTTGCCGTCGACGGTGATTTCACTGAAGTCGCTGCTGATGCGCGGGGTCTCCTGCGGATAGGCTTCTTTCAGTGACTTCATCACCAGCGCCTTGTCCGGGTGCACGAGGATCTTGCCGTCGGCGCTGACCAGGAACGCGTAGCCCATGCCGGAGAAGTCCCGGGCGGTGAGGGTGTCGACCAGGGTTTGCAGGCTCAGGTCGCCGCCGACCACGCCAACGCTCTGACCAGCCTTTTTCGACGCGGTGGCGATGGAGATGATCAACTGGCCGGTGGCGGCGTCGATGTACGGTTCGGTCAGGGTCGAGGCGCTGCTGCTCTCGGCACCTTTATACCAAGGGCGCACCCGTGGATCGAAGCCGTCCGGCATCTTTACGTCCGGGCGGATGGTGAAGTGACCGGTGGCATCGCCCAGGTACGTGGCCATGAACGTCGAGGTCAGGGATTTCTGCTCCAGCAGGCTCGCGACGTTGGCCGGTTCCGGATTGATGGCGATGTTCTGCGCGGCGTTCTCGACCAGCAGAATGCGCCCGTTGAGCCAGGTCTGAATGTTGTCGGCAGTGACTTCGCCCATCTCGTTGAGATAGTTGTTCAGGTCATCGCGGATCGCGTTGCGTTGCAGCCAGTCGTTGTACAGCGTGAACGAGGCGAAAGCGGCGATGACGATGAGGGCGGCGGCAAGCAAAATTTTATGGCTGAAGCGCAGGTTTTTGTTCATGGCTTGGGGTTCCGCTAAGGTCTTAATGTCCTGGGCGTGCTTTTATAAAGACGCGCAATATGGGCAAGGGTGAAAAAAACTGATATTTCCGGCTCTCCTTAGGGAAATGTCCGACCGACTTTTCAGTCAGGTTCTCGCCCTTATCTATCGGCCACAGCGGATTAAAGATTAACCATAGGTGACAAAATGCCTGACACATCGCAACTCGTTATCGGCGCCGATCTGGCGGGGCAACCGATTGCTCAGGCCATGCGCCTGGCCAACCGCCACGGGCTGATCGCCGGTGCGACCGGGACCGGCAAGACCGTGACTTTGCAGCGTCTTGCCGAAGCGTTCAGTGACGCCGGGGTCGCGGTGTTCGCCGCCGACATCAAGGGCGACCTGTGCGGTCTGGGCGCTGCCGGCAACCCGCAGGGCAAGGTCGCCGAGCGCATCGCCGGGATGCCCTGGCTCGACCACAAGCCGCAGGCTTATCCGGTGACGCTGTGGGACATTCACGGCGAATCCGGTCATCCGTTGCGCACCACTTTGAGTGAAATGGGGCCGCTACTGATCGGCAGCCTGCTGGAACTGACCGACAGTCAGCAGGCGGCGCTGTACGCAGCCTTTAAAGTGGCGGACCGCGAAGGTCTGTTGTTGCTGGACCTGAAAGACCTCAAGGCACTGCTTAACCACCTCAAGGACAACCCGCAACTGTTGGGCGAAGACGCCGCGCTGATGACCACCGGTTCCAGCCAGGCACTGTTGCGTCGGCTGGCGACCCTGGAGCAGCAGGGCGCTGAAGCCTTGTTCGGCGAACCGGCGCTGCAACTCGAAGACATTCTGCAACCGGCCGCCGATGGTCGTGGGCGGATTCATTTGCTCGATGCCAGCCGTCTGGTGCATGAGGCACCGAAGGTCTACGCGACGTTCCTGCTGTGGCTGCTGGCCGAGCTGTTCGAGCAATTGCCGGAGCGCGGCGATGCCGACAAACCGCTGCTGGCGCTGTTCTTCGATGAAGCGCATTTGCTGTTCGGCGATACGCCCAAGGCGTTGCAGGAGCGTCTGGAACAGGTGGTGCGGCTGATCCGCTCGAAAGGTGTCGGCGTGTATTTCGTCACCCAGTCGCCGGGGGATTTGCCGGATAACGTGCTGGCGCAGCTTGGCCTGCGCATCCAGCACGGTTTGCGCGCGTTTACCGCCAAGGAACAGAAATCCCTGCGCGCGGTGGCCGATGGCTTCCGGCCGAATCCGGCGTTCGATACGTTGTCGGTATTGACCGAACTGGGCATCGGCGAAGCACTGGTCGGGACGCTGCAGGAAAAGGGCACGCCGGAAATGGTCCAGCGGGTGCTGGTGGCGCCGCCGCAGTCGCGGATCGGGCCGCTGAGCGAGACCGAACGCACTATGCTGATCGCTGGGTCACCATTCAAGGGCCGATATGACAAGCCGATCGATCGTGAATCGGCGTATGAAATCCTGATGGGCCGCAAGGATCTGGCGCCGGAGGCAGAAGTGCCGACCGGTAAGGCCGCGCCTGAAGAACCGAGCCTGGCCGATCGGGCCGGGGAGTTTTTGGGCACGGCGGCGGGGCAGGCGCTGAAGTCAGCGATGCGTCAGGCGGCCAACAATCTCGGCAAACAACTGGTGAGAGGGCTGATGGGCTCACTGCTCGGCGGCAGCAAACGCCGCTAAAAGCAAAGATCGCAGCCTGCGGCAGCTCCTGCAGGGGAACGCATTCCCAATGTAGGAGCTGCCGCAGGCTGCGATCCTTTGATCTTGCCTTCAGCTTTTGTCTTTAGCGTGCGCCGCCAGACGCTCAAGCGCTGCACGCAGACCTGGATCGCTGATCCCGTCGGCCGTTGATTGAATCGTCTGCGCTGCATCCGTCGACAGATCCATTGAGTGTCCGCCTGGCCGATGCTGGACCAGTGGCGGTTGCACGCGGAACAGGATGCGCGTCAGGTTGGCGAATTCTTCGAACAGCTGCAGTTGGCGTTGCAGGCGTTTTTGCTGGTAACGCAGGCGCGTCGCCCAGTGCCCGTCGGTCACCACCAGCGTCAATTGGCCTTCACGCCACTTGGCCACATGGCAATGTGTGCGGGCGGCCGGTTGCAGCTGGCTTTCAAGCAGGCGTTGCAGATGAGCGAGGCGTTGGGCATGGCCGAGAATGGCTTTGAGCGGCTTGGCTTCGCGTAGCAGAACGGCGGGCGCTCTGGCTGTAAGAGGGCGAAATGCCATGATCGAACACCTGAAGTAACAGAAGCGCCATGTTAGCAGAAAGCAACGGAACCACTCGCCCATTGCTTTTGTCCCTGCTTTACCCATTAAATCAACAACTAACTTCTTGCCTTGATGGGTTGAAGTTGAGCAAAACGCCCTTATTTTAAGTGAGCCCCGTCAAAGCGCAGTGCCAGCATCGTGGAATATCGCCACTTTCCTCACCACCGTTTCCGGGTAGAATGCTCGTTCGCATGCGGCCATGAGGGCTGCACGGGCGACTCACGGGGCCGCCCTCCATCCCTTTAGTGTGGAAGATCCTGCCGATATGTTTGCGCCTTTGTTAAAGAAACTTTTTGGAAGCAAGAACGAGCGTGAAGTCAAACGCATGCTCAAGACGGTGCAGCTCGTCAATGCCTTCGAAGAGCAAATGGTGGCCCTTTCGGACGATCAATTGCGTGCCAAGACCAACGAGTTCAAGGCCCGTATCGCCAAAGGGGAATCCCTCGACAAGCTGTTGCCTGAAGCCTTCGCGGTCGCCCGTGAAGCCGGCAAGCGCGTCATGGGCATGCGCCACTTCGACGTCCAGTTGATCGGCGGCATGACCTTGCATGAAGGCATGATTGCCGAAATGCGTACCGGTGAGGGTAAAACCCTCGTGGCCACCCTGGGCGTTTACCTCAACGCGCTGTCCGGCAAGGGCGTGCACGTTGTGACCGTGAACGACTACCTGGCCCGCCGCGACGCCAACTGGATGCGTCCGCTGTATGAATTCCTCGGCCTGACCGTCGGCGTCGTGACGCCGTTCCAGCCGCCGGAAGAGAAGCGCGCCGCCTACGCTGCCGACATCACCTACGGTACCAACAACGAATTCGGGTTCGACTACCTGCGCGACAACATGGCGTTCAGCATGGAAGAGAAATTCCAGCGCGAACTCAATTTTGCCGTGATCGACGAAGTCGACTCCATCCTCATCGACGAAGCCCGTACCCCGCTGATCATTTCCGGTCAGGCCGAGGACAGTTCCAAGCTGTACATGGAGATCAACAAACTGATCCCGCAGCTTGAACTGCATGTCGAAGAAGTCGAAGGCCAGGTCACCAAGGCCGGTCACTACACCATCGACGAGAAGACCCGTCAGGTCGAACTCAACGAAGCCGGTCACCAGTACATCGAAGAAATGCTCACCGGCGTCGGCCTGCTGGCCGAAGGCGAGAGCCTGTACTCGGCGCATAACCTGGGCCTGCTGACCCACGTTTATTCGGGTCTGCGTGCGCACAAGCTGTTCCACCGCAACGTCGAATACATCGTGCAGGACGGTCAGGTCGTACTGGTCGACGAACACACCGGTCGTACCATGCCGGGTCGTCGTCTGTCCGAAGGCCTGCACCAGGCCATCGAAGCCAAGGAGGGTCTGAACATCCAGGCCGAGAGCCAGACCCTGGCCTCGACCACGTTCCAGAACTACTTCCGTCTGTACACCAAGCTGTCCGGCATGACCGGTACCGCTGACACCGAAGCGTTCGAATTCCACCAGATCTACGGCCTGCAGGTCATGGTGATTCCGCCGAACAAGCCGTTGGCGCGTAAAGACTACAACGACCTGGTGTTCCTGACCGCCGAAGAGAAATACGCGGCGATCATCAACGACATCAAGGAAGGCATGGCCCAGGGCCGTCCGATCCTGGTGGGTACCGCGACCATCGAAACCTCCGAGCACGTGTCCAGCCTGCTCAACAAGGAAGGTATCGAGCACAAGGTACTGAACGCCAAGTTCCACGAAAAAGAAGCCGAGATCATCGCGCAAGCCGGTCGTCCGGGCGCCCTGACCATCGCCACCAACATGGCCGGTCGTGGTACCGACATCCTGCTGGGCGGCAACTGGGAAGTGGAAGTCGCGGCGCTGGAAAACCCGAGCCCCGAGCAGATCGCCCAGATCAAGGCCGACTGGCAGAAACGTCACCAGCAAGTGCTGGAGTCCGGCGGTCTGCAGGTGATCGCCTCCGAGCGTCACGAATCCCGTCGTATCGACAACCAGCTGCGTGGCCGTGCCGGCCGTCAGGGCGATGCCGGTTCCAGCCGCTTCTACCTGTCGCTGGAAGACAGCCTGATGCGCATTTTCGCCTCTGACCGGGTGAAGAACTTCATGAAAGCCCTGGGCATGCAGCCGGGCGAAGCGATCGAGCACCGCATGGTGACCAACGCGATCGAGAAGGCGCAGCGCAAGGTGGAAGGTCGCAACTTCGACATCCGCAAGCAACTGCTCGAGTTCGACGACGTCAACAACGAACAGCGTAAAGTGATCTATCACATGCGTAACACGTTGCTGGCCGCCGACAACATCGGTGAAACCATCGCCGATTTCCGTCAGGACGTGCTCAACGCCACCGTCAGCGCGCACATTCCACCGCAATCGCTGCCAGAGCAGTGGGACGTGGCCGGTCTGGAAGCGTCGATTGCCAGCGACTTCGGGGTGAAACTGCCGATCCAGCAATGGCTCGACGAAGACGATCACCTGTACGAAGAGACCCTGCGCGAGAAGCTGATGGTCGAGCTGATGGCAGCGTACAACGAGAAAGAAGATCAGGCCGGTGCCGAAGCACTGCGCTCGTTCGAGAAACAAATCGTTCTGCGCGTTCTGGACGATCTGTGGAAAGACCACCTGTCGACCATGGATCACCTGCGTCACGGCATCCACCTGCGTGGCTACGCCCAGAAGAACCCGAAGCAGGAATACAAGCGCGAGTCGTTCACGCTGTTCTCCGAGCTGCTGGATTCGATCAAGCGCGACTCAATCCGTGTGCTGTCGCACGTTCAGGTGCGCCGCGAAGATCCGGAAGCCGAAGAACAACGCCTGCGTGAGGAAGCCGAAGCACTGGCCGCGCGCATGCAGTTCGAACACGCCGAGGCCCCTGGTCTGGAGCAGCCGGAAGTGTTGGGTGAAGAGGTCGATGTAGCCCTCGCCACCGCGCCGGTTCGCAACGAGCAGAAGCTGGGTCGCAACGAACTGTGCTACTGCGGTTCGGGCAAGAAATTCAAGCATTGCCACGGGCAGATCCAGTAAACCCCGTTTCAATCGCTGAAATACCCGCGCCGCGACCGGCTCCTGCCGTCGCGGCGTTTTGCCATTTACACCACCGCCATCACTCTGAGCGGTGCTGACATCATTGAGTAAGGAGCGCATTCATGGCTGTTGGTCTTGGTCCTTTGCCAACGTTGCACCCGGTTGCCGGTTTTGAACTCGGTATTGCCTCGGCCGGCATCAAGCGCCCCGGGCGCAAGGATGTGGTAGTGATGCGCTGTGCCGAAGGCTCGACCGTGGCCGGGGTGTTCACGCTGAACGCCTTTTGCGCCGCGCCGGTGATCCTGGCGAAAAAGCGTGTGCAGAACGACGTGCGTTATCTGCTGACCAACACCGGCAACGCCAACGCCGGCACCGGTGAACCGGGCCTGGCGGCTGCCGAGCGCACCACGGCGAAACTGGCCGAACTGACCGGTGTCGATGCCAGCCAGATCCTGCCGTATTCCACCGGTGTGATCGGTGAGCCGCTGCCGGTCGAGAAGATCGAAGGCGCGCTGCAAGCGGCGCTGGATGATCTGTCGGAAAACAACTGGGAAGCGGCCGCCACCGGCATCATGACCACCGACACCCTGCCCAAGGGCGCCAGCCGCCAGTTCCAGCATGACGGCGTGACCATCACCGTTACCGGCATCAGCAAAGGCGCCGGCATGATTCGCCCGAATATGGCAACCATGCTCGGCTACATCGCCACCGACGCCAAAGTTTCCCGCGACGTGCTGCACAACCTGATGCTCGACGGTGCGAACAAATCGTTCAACCGCATCACCATCGACGGCGACACCTCGACCAACGACTGCTGCATGCTGATTGCCACCGGCAAGGCTGCCCTCCCGGAAATCACCCGTGCCGAAGGCGAGCTGTTCGCCAAGCTCAAGCAAGCGGTATTCGAAGTGTGCATGGACGTGGCCCAGGCCATCGTGCGTGACGGCGAAGGCGCAACCAAGTTCGTCACCGTTGAAGTCAACGGTGGCGGCAATCATCAGGAATGCCTGGACGTCGGCTACACCGTGGCCCACTCGCCGCTGATCAAGACCGCGCTGTTTGCTTCCGATCCGAACTGGGGCCGTATTTTGGCGGCTGTCGGCCGTGCCGGCGTGCCGAACCTGGATGTGAGCAAGATCGACGTGTTCCTCGGCGACGTGTGCATCGCCAGCCGTGGCGCGCGCGCAGCGACCTACACTGAAGCGCAGGGTTCGGCGGTGATGCAGCAGGAAGAGATCACCATCCGTATCGAACTGGGTCGCGGCGACTGCAGCGAAACCATCTGGACCACCGACCTGTCGCATGAGTACGTGAAGATCAACGCCGAGTACCGCACCTGATTTAATCTGAGACCGAGTCGCCGCCATCGCGCGCGGGCTCACTCCTACAGTAGATTAGTGAACGACACGGATCCCCTGTAGCAGTGAGCCTGCTCGCGATGGCGTTGTGTCAGGCATTATCAATGTTGAATGTGCCGGCCTCTTCGCGGGCAAGCCCGCTCCCACAGGGATTTGTGGTGTACACGAGATTTGTGCACGACCGAAACTACTGTGGGGGCGGGCTTGCCCGCGAAAGCGTCGGTCCAGTCACTACAAGTCTTGAAGCTTTCCACTGACGAAAAGGCGCCACACCATGTCCCTGCACCTGATCATCGGCGACAAACTGCTTTCCTCCTGGTCTTTGCGCGCCGCCCTGGCGTTGGAACTGACCGGCGCCCCTTACAGCGAAGAACTGATCAAGCTCGGCAAGCCCGACACCCGCGAGCGGCTGCTCAAGCATTCGCCGACCGCCAAGGTGCCGTTGCTGCAAACCTCTCGCGGCACCATCGCCGACTCTCTGGCGATTGCCGAATACCTGGCCGAGCAGTTCCCGGCCGAACAGCTCTGGCCGAGCGATCTATTCGCTCGCGCGCAGGCCCGCTCTGCGTGTGCGCAGATGCACAGTGGCTTTTTCGCCATGCGCAATCACATGCCGTTCAACCTGAGTCACGACGCTCCGCTCAACCCGGTACCGCCGGAGGTGAGGGTCGATATCGAACGCATGCTCGCGTTGTGGGCTGAATGCCGCGCCGCCGCCACGGAGCCCGGGCCGTATCTGTTTGGCCGGGTTAGCCTGGCTGACGCGTTCTTCGCACCGATTGCCGTGCGTCTGCGAACTTACCAGGTGCCGTTACCGGCGGTTGATCAAGCCTATGTTGAAACCGTCTACCAATGGCCCGCCTTCAAGGCATGGCAAAAGGCTGGACTGGAGGAGTTGAATCCGTGAAACGCGTACATGTCGCCGCTGCCGTCATTCGTGACGACAGTGGCAAGATCCTGATCGCCCGCCGTGCTGATACCCAGCATCAGGGAGGTCTGTGGGAATTTCCCGGTGGCAAGGTCGAGGCTGATGAATCCGTCGAAAGCGCCTTGGCGCGCGAGCTGCACGAAGAGCTGAGCATTGTCGTCGGCGCTGCTCGTCCGCTGATCAAGGTCCGCCATGATTACCCGGACAAGCAGGTGTTGCTGGATGTCTGGGAAGTGTCGCAGTTCAGCGGCGAACCGCACGGTGCCGAAGGTCAGCCACTGGCCTGGGTCAGCGCCAAGGATCTGCTGAACTACGAATTCCCGGCCGCCAACCAGCCGATTGTCGCCGCCGCGCGTTTGCCCGGCGAATACTTGATCACTCCGGAAGATCTGGAAGCCCCGGCCTTGCTGCGCGGCATTCAGAAGGCGATTGCCGGCGGGATCAAACTGATCCAGCTGCGCGCACCGAACGGCTATGACCCCAAGTATCGAGACCTGGCGGTGGATGCAGTCGGCCTGTGTGCTGGCAAGGCGCAGTTGATGATCAAGGGGCCGTTCGAATGGCTCGGTGATTTCCCGTCGGCCGGTTGGCACATTACCGCCGCGCAACTGCGCAAATACGCCGAAGCGGGGCGCCCGTTGCCGGCGGAGCGCTGGCTCGCGGCTTCGTGCCATAACGCTGAGGAGCTGGCGCTGGCCGAGCAAATGGGCGTGGATTTCGTCACGCTGTCGCCGGTACAGCCGACCCTGACCCATCCGGATGCGCAGCCGTTGGGCTGGGAGCAAGCGTCGATGTTGATCGAGGGCTTCAGCAAGCCGGTGTTCTTGCTCGGCGGCGTTGGCCCGGCGGAGCGCGAGAAGGCTTGGGGTGTCGGGGCTCAGGGTGTAGCGGGGATTCGCGCATTCTGGCCGGATTCTCTGTAGAGGCTGCTGGCCTCTTCGCGAGCAGGCTCGCTCCCACAGGTTCTATGTCGTTCACATACCTGTGGGAGCGAGCTTGCTCGCGAAGGCGTCCTTACAGGCGCTAGATATCTGAAGGTTTGGCCGCCGGCTGCCACAGAATCTCTGCAATCCCCTGCCGCCGCGCAATCAACCTTGCGGCCACAAACAGCAAATCTGACAACCGATTGATGTACGCCAACCCCACCCCGGTCAACGGCTCAATCGCATTCAAATGCTGACAGCGCCGCTCGGCACTGCGCGCCAGGCTGCGGCATACATGAGCCTGGGCGATCAGCATCGAACCGCCGGGCAGAATGAAATTCTCCAGCGGCCCCAATTCTTCGTTCCACACATCAATCGCTGCTTCCAGGCGTTCGATTTCCGCCGTGTTCAGCGCCTGATAGGCCGGCATCGCCAGCTCACCGCCCAGATCGAACAAACGATGCTGGCAAGGCGCGAGCACCTCGATCAGTTCATTCAGATCGGGGAACGCCTCGCGCTCGGCGATCAGCCCGGCCAGCAGCACACCGACCTGACTGTTCAGTGTGTCGACTTCGCCAATGGCTTCGATGCGCGGGTGATCCTTGGGCACGCGGCGGCCATCGCCCAGGCCGGTTTCGCCTTTGTCGCCGGTGCGGGTGTAGATCTTCGACAAGCGAAAGCCCATGGGTTACCTCGTTAGTTGATTGGTTTCGGCGGCGATGGCTGCCGGTTGTGTCAGCGGCAGACGCAGGGTGAAACAGGTGCCCTGGCCCGGCGCCGATTGCACTTCCATCTGGCCTTTATGGTTGTTGGTAATGATGAAGTACGACACCGACAGCCCCAGCCCCGTGCCCTGGCCGATTTCCTTGGTGGTGAAAAAGGGCTCGAAGGTGCGTTTGCGCACGCTCTCGCTCATGCCGATGCCGTTGTCTTCGACCTGAATCTCGGCCCATGGCGGATTGAGTCGGGTGCGCAGGATGATCCGCCCGGGCTCGCTGTCATCGTCGCGCTGATGAATGGCTTGCGCAGCGTTTTTCAGCAGGTTGAGCAGCACCTGCTCCAGTTCGTTGGCGGTGCCTGGCACCGGGCCGAGCGCCGGGTCGAACTGGCGGATAATCGCCTGACCCTTGAAGTCGAAACCGATCGCCAGATCGAAGTCGTTGCCGGCAATTTCCACCGCTTGATCGATCAACGCGGGCAGATCGCACGGGGCCATTTGCCGGGTGCTGCGCCGACTGAAACTGAGCATGTGGGTGACGATTTTTGCCGCGCGAGCGCCGGCCTGCTGGATGCCGTCGAGCAGTTTCGGCACTTCGCGGCTTTGCAGGTAACGGTTGACCGTGTCCAGTTCGATGCCGAGCTGTTCAGCGGTTTCGAGGTTCTTCGGCAAATCCGCCGACAGCCGCCGGCGAATGTTCTGTACGTTGTGCAGGATCGCGCCGAGCGGATTGTTGATCTCATGGGCCATGCCGGCGGCGAGGCCACCGACCGAAAGCATTTTTTCCGATTGCACCATCATTTCTTCCAGCGACAGGCGCTGGGTGATGTCGTCGATGCGGATCACCACACCGCGCCCGGCACCGCCCATCAGTGGGTAGAAGGTCAGGGCGTAATGCTTGGGCTCGTCGTCCTTGAACCAGGTCACTCGTTCGATCTTCGCCACCGTGTGTTCTTCCACGGTCTGCTTGAGTTGCGGCAGAAACGGCTTGAGCGGTTCGAAGGCGAGGAAGATCGGCTGGTTCAACGCTTCATCCAGGCGCGTGCCGGAGAGGGCGCTGGCCTCCTGGTTCCACTGCGTCACGTAGAGCTGTTCGTCGAGGGCGATCAGCGCCGAGGGCATGGAGTCGATGATGCTGTTGAGGTAGTTCTGGAAGCCGGTGAGCTTCTTCTCGATCTTGCTGCGAACCTGGACTTCCAGTTCCAGCTTGCGGTTGGTGTGACGGGTTTCTTCGGCCAGCCCCTGAGCCTGATCGTAGGCGGCCTGCGAGTCATCGCGGGCGCGCTTGAGCTGCTGCTCGCGGGCTTCGATGCGCGAGAGCATGGTGTTGAACGCCTCGGCGAGGCTGCCGATTTCGTCGTGATTGCCGCGCGAGGCGCGCAGGGCGTAGTTCTCTTCGCGAGTGACCTGGCGCGAGAGCTCCTCCAGCTCATGGATCGGGCGGGTGATCAGGCGTTTGATCTGCCGCGCGATTACCAGCCATAGCAGCACGCTGAAAATCAGGATGCCGAGGCTGGCAGTCAGGGTGCCGGTGTAAAACGCCATCGGCAGTTCACTGCTGGCCACCAGCAGCAGATGACCCGGTGCAGTGCCCGGGCGAGGCAAGGTGATCAATTGGTTGCTGCGAAACTCGGTGAGTTGCCAGGCTTCGATGTGTCGATAGTGTTCCGGCAGATTGAGCTTGTCGCCACGCTGCACCTGAGCGAGACGGTCACCTTTGCCGTCATACAGCGCTGCCGCGCGCAGCGGCGAATAACTGTCGAGTTCCTTGAGCAGGCGTTCGGCGCTTTGTGGCGATTCCAGAGCTTGCGCGACCAGGCTCGGGTTGGAGATCAGCCGGCCGATGGTCTGCAGCGCCTGTGGCGCCATGCTTTCCTGGGAGATGTAATAGGCGGCGCTGATAAAAGTCAGGTTGGCGACCAGCAGAACGGTGGTCAACAACACCAGCAGGGCGGCCAGCAGTTTCTGGCCGACCGGCAGGTTTTCAAGGCGCTGGCGCAATGGCATCAGGTTTATCGCAGCAGAGGAACAAGTGGGCAGCGTAGCCGCTGCTCAGTCGCTGGGCAATCCAAGGCTGCGCAGATGCTCGACCAGTCGCTGCTGCAATTGCTTGAGGTGCGGCAGGTTCAGTTGATGACGGGTGGCGACTTTGCAGGCGTGGCCCAGCAAGTAGCTGATTTCGGTGCGGCGCTGGTTCGCCACGTCCTGATACATCGACGAGTAGTTGGCCGCCGTGGCGTGGATCACTCGTTCGACTTCCTGTTGCAGATTGAGCGCCGCATCCGGTTGACCGCAACGCTCCAGCAACTCGGCCAGTTCCGCGCACAGCGTGGCGACTTCGCATTGATGCTGCTCCAGTCCGCCGTTACGGCAATCGTGAAGCACGGTCAAAGGATTGATCGCACAATTGAGCGCCAGCTTGCGCCACAGCCGGGTGAGGATGTCGGTGCTCCATTCGTGGGGGATGTTCGCCGCTTGCAGGTCGTCCAGCCAGATCGGCGCCACCGGATGACCGGCATCGCCCAGCCAGGTGAAACCGTGCCCGGCAAACACCACGCGCCAGTCGCCGTCGCGGAATGCGCCTTCGGTGCTGGAGGCGCTGATGCAGCGTGCCTGCGGAACCACCGCTGCGACCGCGTCCTGACTGCCGAGGCCGTTCTGCAGCAGGATCAGCTCGGCATCTGCGCTCAGGCGCGGGGCGAGGCGGGCGACCGCGCTTTCGGCGTCATAGGCTTTGCAGGCGACCAGCAAGCGACGGATCGGCTCTGGGTCATCCGCCGTTTGCGCGGGGACGGCGTAGGTGGTGGCTGCGCCGTGCTCGACCAGGGTCAGCCCGCCGGCCGCCTGATAGCTGCGCAAACGCTCGGCATCACGCACGATCAGCCGCACCGGCAGACCCGCGCGGGCCAGACGCGTGGCCCAGAGGGTGCCGAGGCTGCCGGCGCCGAGAACGTGCCAAGGGGTGGACATCAGTTTTTCACTCGGTAAGGTACTGGCATGCAAGGCTCGCCGTGTCGGTGGGAAAAGACCCGTTATAATGAGCCGGATTTTAACCGCAAGCCAAGCGCGCTCCCTCCTGATCGAGCGCGCCTTTTTATTGGAGAGACTACATGCCGTCGTTCGACGTGGTATCCGAACTGGACAAACACGAGCTGACCAACGCGGTCGAGAACGCCGTGAAGGAACTCGATCGTCGTTATGACCTGAAAGGCAAAGGCAGCTTCGAGTTCAAGGAAAAGGACCTGACCGTCAACCTCACCGCTGAAGCCGGGTTCCAGCTGGAAGCGATGATCGAGATCCTCAAGCTGGCCCTGACCAAGCGCAAGATCGATGTGCAGTGCCTTGAAGTCAAAGACGCTTATGCCTCGGGCAAACTGATGAAGCAGGACGCGATCCTCAAGGAAGGCATCGACAAGGAGCTGGCGAAGAAAATCGTCGCTCACATCAAGGACGCCAAGCTCAAGGTGCAGGCCGCCATTCAGGGCGAACAGGTGCGCGTGACCGGCAAGAAACGCGATGACCTGCAGGAAGCCATCGCGGCCCTGCGTGCCAAGGAATTCGGCATGCCGCTGCAGTTCAACAACTTCCGCGACTAAGTCCGGTCAGAAGAATTGTGGGAGCGAGCTTGCTCGCGAAAGCTGTATGTCATTCAGCCATGAGTTGACTGACACATCGCCTTCGCGAGCAAGCTCGCTCCCACATTGTTTTATGTATACCTGGCGGTTTCTGCCGCTGATTTTTTACAGCCCGGGTAGCCGGAAATCAGGAGATGGAAGATGGATTTGAATGCTGAGGTAGACAACCTGGTCAAGGCGTCCCAGGCGTGGATTCCGATGATCATGGAATACGGCAGTCGTGTGCTGCTGGCGGTGATTACCCTGGCGATCGGCTGGTGGCTGATCAACAAGGTCACGCAAAAGCTTGGCGGTCTGCTGGCCCTGCGCAATGCCGACCTGGCGCTGCAAGGCTTTATCAGCAGCCTGGCGAACATCATCCTCAAGGTGTTGCTGATCGTCAGCGTGGCCTCGATGATCGGCGTGGAAACCACCTCGTTCGTGGCCGCGATCGGTGCTGCTGGCCTGGCCATCGGTCTGGCGTTGCAGGGCAGCCTGGCGAATTTCGCCGGCGGCGTGCTGATTCTGCTGTTCCGTCCATTCCGTATCGGTGACTGGATCGAAGCGCAAGGCGTGGCGGGTACTGTCGACAGCATCCAGATTTTCCACACCGTGCTGCGTACCGGTGACAACAAGACCATCATCGTCCCGAACGGCAATCTGTCGAACGGCATCATCACCAACACCAACCGTCAGCCAACCCGTAAAGTGGTGTTCGACGTGGGTGTGGATTACGAAGCGGATCTGCAGAAAGCCCGTCAGGTACTGCTGGATCTGGCCAAGGATGAGCGCGTATTGCAGGACCCTGCGCCACAAGCGGTCATTTCGACGCTGGGTGACAGTTCGATCACTGTTTCCCTGCGTGTATGGGTTAAAACTGCAGACTACTGGGACGTGATGTTCATGTTTAACGAACAGTCGCGTGATCGTTTGAAGACGGCCGGTATTGATATTCCGTTTCCACAGCGGGTGATTCGTGTGGTTCAGGAAACAGCTACACAATGATAGGTTGCTAATTAAATGCCTGACTTGTTGGTCAGGCATTTATGGCAAGTGACAGGCAATAAAAAAGGCCCATCCGAAGATGGGCCTTTTTTTATGCTTCCAAACTAACCACTGATAATTACAGGATGTTCAGTGGGTATTCGGTGATCAGGCGGAACTCTTTAACGTCGCCTTCGCCTTCGTCAGCGTTAGCAACGTGCCAGGCTTGACGGATGCGGAAGGACAGGTCTTTTGCTGGGCCAGACTGAACAACGTACTTGGCTTCGAAGTTGGTTTCGTGGTGTTTACCGTCTTCACCGTACAGGCCGGCGTAAGCGCTACCCGCTGGAGTGTGGGTACCGTCGATATCCCAACCTTTAACGTAACGAACCATGAAGCTCAGGCCAGGAACGCCGTACTCGGCCATTTTCAGGTCGTAACGGGCTTGCAGGGATTTCTCGCCTGCACCGTTGAAGTCGGAGTACTGGATGGAGTTGGCGAGGAAGATCGAGTCGCCACCACGGTTGTTCTTGCCTACGCCGATGTAGTCGAACGGAGTGTCGCCGTTGACCTTCTGGAAGGCCAGGGTGAAGGTGTGTGCCTTCAGGAACGACAGGGCGGTTGCCAGCGAGAAGGCGGTGTTGCTGATGTCGCCCGCTTTGGCGCTGCCGGTGTCGGTGGTGCGGTAGATGTTGAAGTCAGTGTTCAGCGAAGTGTCGCCACCGAATGGGGTGGTGAGGTTCACGTTGGCGTAGTACTGGTTCCAGATGTCTTCCAGCTTGGCGCCGTACAGCGAGGCAGTCAGGTTGTCAGTGATGCCGTATTTGCCACCGAAGTAGTCGATGTTTTTGGCTTCAACACCCGCGTAAGTGGCGTAAAGGCCGCCTTCACGAGCGTTTTTGTCCTGGCTGGTGGCCGAGTAGAAGTGACCGGCTTCGAGGTCAAGGTCTTTGACTTCGCTGCTCTGCAACTGGAAGCCAGTGGCCGTTTGCGGAAGGATACGGGAGCCGCCAACAGCGAATACCGGAGCGGTGCTTGGCTGCATGTCGCCAAATTTCAGCTCGGTTTTGGAGATGCGGAATTTAACGGCTGCGCCGGCTTTGCCTTGGCTGTCGTTAACGTCGTGTGCATAACCGTTGGCTTTGACGGTGTCGCTACGGCTCATGTTACCGGTGCCGGAAGTACCATCACCGCCATCCAGTTTGACCGCCAGGTAACCGAATGCATCGATACCGACGCCTACGGTGCCTTGGGTGTAACCGGAAGTGAAGTTACCGAGAAAGCCCTGAGTCCAGTCTTTCTGGTCGTGGCCGCCGTTCTTGTTGTCGCGGTTGAAGTAGTAGTTCTTCAACGTTTCGGTGAGTTTTGCATCTTCAACGAAACCTTTGGCTTCTGCCTGGTCACTAACAAACGGGGCGGCCGTAGCCAACTGAGTGCTGGCTGCTGCTGCAACTGCCAGTGCGATTGTGCTCCACTTCATCACGCGCATCGTGATTTGCTCCTTTGGTTTTAGAAGAGTACTGCCGTCCCACCTGTTTTATTATCTGGGCGGCTCTTTCTTTTTGTGTCGGCGCAAACTTATATCACGCCGACAATGTTGGCGATACTTGCTCATACAACCTTTCATGATCTTTACGACGACGTCGCAAACAGCTGGGTTGATGTCGCAAATTCACGTTACCCATGCAGCCGGGCTGACAACTTTATCGCTGTTTCTGGGCCTTTTTGCATCGGTAAAAAAGAGTCCCTGGCAAAACACTTGAATCTCCATTGGGGCAACCCTGCCACCGTATTTGTTTGGTCTCAAGCTGCCACTTCCCGTGGTGCGCTATAGACCATGTGTGTCTCAATGCAACAAGCGTGCACAAAGTGCAGGGTTGCCACGTTTATTTTTCTGCACACCCGCCTTTCGCTGTAAAAACCGCATAAAAACGGGGGTTCAAGCCCTTTTGTATCAGGGGCTTGACGCATACCTTTGCATCGTGTTGTCAGGTTCGCGTGGGGCCATGACAACCAAAAACGTTACCGGTTCACCCCGTCAGTGAGTATTTGGCGGATGCCCGACGCACTGAGCGTAGACGCACTGTGCGGTTTTGGTGCAAAAAATTTACAGGCTGTACCGGATTCATACAGCTTGTGACGAGCCTGCTGTCGAATGAACCTGCCCATTTCGGGTGTTTGCCCGTGTCCGGGCACCGTCCTGGCGCTGTAATGGTGCGCGGTCTCTGCAAATGTCCCTTGCCTGGGCTGTGATGGCCTGGGCGGGCACGGCGCTCGTGAAGCCTGATGGATTCGCAGGTATGCTGCCTGCCTGTCGCTTGGTGTGTCGCCTGTCGTTCACGGCCGCTAAGCTGAATTATGTCGATCAGCCGGGAGTGCACGCAGTGTTTGCTTTAGATTCACGACTTCAACAGGACACCCTGACCATCGGCGATTTCCCGCTCTGCCGGCTGCTGCTGTCCAACGATGCCAATTACCCGTGGTTCATCCTGGTGCCTCGTCGCGACGATATCAGCGAGTTGTTTCAGTTGGATGTCGCCGACCAGCAGCAGTTGTGGCAGGAAACCACGGCGCTGGCCGAGCTGCTGAAGGATCTGTTCGACGCCGACAAGTTGAACGTTGCGACGCTGGGCAACGTTGTCAGCCAGTTGCACATGCATGTGATCGTGCGCAAGCGTGATGACGCGGCCTGGCCGGCGCCGGTCTGGGGTAAACACCCGGCCAGACCCTACAGTGCCGAGGAGGTGGCGGGCATTCGTGAGCGGCTGAGTCTGGTGCTGACCGAACACTTCACGTTTCTGGAGGGTTGAACCATGAACCTTGAAGAGCGCGTTACCGATCTGGAAAGCCGCCTGGCGTTTCAGGATGACACCATTCAGGCGTTGAACGATGAGCTGGTGGCGCAGCAGCGCGTGATCGAGCGCCTGCAGTTGCAAATGGCGGCGTTGCTCAAGCGTCAGGAGGAGATGGTCGGGCAGTTCGATTCTTTCGAGGAAGAAGCACCACCGCCGCATTACTGATGCCAACACGTTTGTGCAGGCGTAAAAAAACCGCGAGCAGCCTGGCTGCTCGCGGTTTTTTGTTGCCTCGAATCAGCGACGCGGCAGGGCGGCGATCACGTCCTCGGCTTGCAGGCCTTTGTCCCGGTTCATCACCGAGAACTCCACGCGTTGGCCTTCGACCAGGACGCGGTGGCCTTCGCCACGGATTGCACGAAAGTGCACGAAAATATCATCGCCGGAATCCCGGGAGATGAAGCCGAACCCTTTGGAAGTGTTGAACCACTTGACGGTACCGGTATCGCGGTTGCTCATGTCATAGGTAGTCGGTGCGGCGGCCGGTGAAGACTTGTAGAAGCTGATGGCCAGATGCAGGACCACGGCAACCAAGGCGATTACCAGACTGAACAACACGGCCGGTTGACCGGCGATGACAGGCATTGGTGCGATCAGGGTCAGGGTTTGCAGGACGACAGTCAGCACGAGAAGAGCGCTGACCAGATTTTGCAGATGCTGGCGCGGGCCTTTGTTCCAGTAAGGAATCACTGGAGCGATGACCAGGTTCAGCAGGCCGAAAAAGGCCAGGTAAAGTGCATCGGGTTGTTGCAGGTAAGGAACAGCTTCGGCTTTCAAGCTGGGTATGAACGACAGCAGCAAGGCCGCTGCGCCCATTAGCAGGTGGACGATTTTCAACATTTTGATTGGCTCACGTTATGACGGCTCACAAGGAAGAGCTGAAGGCGCACGGTTCGCTTCGGAAACAATAAAGAGGCGTTGGACACGTGCCCGGCATCAGCCTATGCGCGAGGCCCCGAAAAATGGGGCATAGCGACACACTGCCTATTTAACAGCAAAGCCTGCAGCGACTCAAATCACCCCGGCCAGCGGCACCTGCCCGGTCGATTTGTCGCACAGCGAGCGAAAATTGCCGGCTGCGAGGTCGCGGCTGCCTTGCTAGAGTGGGTCTGCACCTGTTGGATGAATTCAATCGCCTTAGGGGGTAAGCATGGCAATCGATATCGGTATCAGTGAAGAAGACCGCAAGTCCATCGTCGAGGGGCTGTCGCGGTTGTTGTCGGACACCTACGTGCTGTATCTGAAAACTCATAACTTCCACTGGAACGTCACAGGTCCCATGTTCAGGACCCTGCATCTGATGTTCGAAGAGCAATACAACGAGCTGGCGCTGGCGGTGGATCTGATCGCCGAGCGTATCCGCGCCCTGGGTTTTCCGGCGCCGGGTGCCTACGCGACTTACGCGCGACTCTCCTCCATTAAAGAGGAAGTCGGCGTGCCAAGCGCCGAGGACATGATCAAACAGTTGGTCGAGGGCCAAGAGGCTGTGACTCGTACCGCTCGCGGGATCTTCCCGCTGTTGGACAAGGTCAGTGACGAGCCGACAGCCGACCTGCTGACCCAGCGCATGCAGGTGCATGAGAAGACTGCGTGGATGCTGCGCGCGTTGCTCGAGACCTGACAAGCGTTTGCGCGGATGTCCGGGGGGATGTCCGCGTACTGTTTCAAATCTTACTGAACATGTCGGCTTATCCTACGTCGCTGGGCAACTAGTCATCTGGCGCTGACTTTGCGTCTGCGTTTTTATGAAGGCACAGGATGTTGTCTTTATTACAAGCAGCGATGGCAAAGGAGTGTCAGCGATATGGTAGGTGGAGACAGGCGATGCGAGCATGTCGGTTCGCAACGGGAAATGAAGGTCGATCCGTTTGTCAGCGATTTTGATTTTGAGTTGATCCGGCCGCTGGCAAGGTCAGTGCGTTTGAACGGGTTTGCCACTTGCTTGAGGCTCGAGCAGGTTTACTGGAACATTCTTGGTGACATGGCCGGGCACAACGGCTGTTCGGTCAGCACGCTGCTGTCACATGTGGACCGTGAAGTGCACCTGCGCCACGGCGGGGTGAAAAACTTCAGCGGTCTGGTGCGGGTGGTGTGTGTGATGAATGGTCTGCGGGATACCCCGGCGACCGTCATGCCCGGAACGACCAATACTTGAAATGACGTGGCGGGCTGTGCAGTCTTACGGCTGCACAGCCCGCATTTAATGGATATAATCCCGCTCTTTCGCCGCAAAGCCCTGCGCGCGGTGGCAATCTGATCGCCGAGACACCCCCATGCCGATGTACGATTACCAATGTGCTTCCTGTGGTCATCAGTTGGAAGCCATTCAAAAGATCAGCGAGGCACCGCTGGTCGACTGCCCTGCCTGTCAGGCGCCAGAGCTCAAAAAACAGCTGTCCATGCCGGGTTTTCGCCTCAGCGGCAGCGGTTGGTACGAAACCGATTTCAAGACCGGAGCCAAGAAGAATCTGGCCGGTGGCGACAAATCTGACTAGGGTTCAGGCCCATGTCGAACGACACGCGTGAGATTCCGCAGTGCTTGAGTGCGACGGTATCTCCACCGAATTTCGAATTACGAGAAGCGAAACCACTACCATGATGCGCAGCCATTATTGCGGCCAACTGAACGAAAGCCTGGAAGGCCAGGAAATTACCCTTTGCGGATGGGTTCACCGTCGTCGCGACCACGGCGGGGTGATTTTCCTCGATATCCGTGATCGTGATGGTCTGGCTCAGGTGGTGTTCGATCCGGATCGCGCCGAAAGCTTCGCCGCCGCCGATCGCGTGCGCAGCGAGTACGTGGTGAAAATCACCGGCAAGGTGCGTCTGCGTCCGGCCGGTGCAACCAATGCCAACATGGCGTCGGGCATGATCGAAGTGCTGGGCTACGAGCTGGAAGTGCTGAACGAAGCGGAAACCCCGCCGTTCCCGCTCAACGAATACTCCGACGTCGGCGAAGAAACCCGCCTGCGCTACCGCTTCCTCGATCTGCGTCGTCCGGAAATGGCCGAGAAGCTGCGTCTGCGTTCGCGCATGACCACCAGTATCCGTCGCTTCCTCGACGAGAACGGCTTCCTTGACGTGGAAACGCCGATCCTGACCCGCGCGACCCCGGAAGGTGCTCGCGACTACCTGGTGCCGAGCCGTACTCACGCCGGTTCCTTCTTCGCCTTGCCGCAATCGCCTCAGCTGTTCAAGCAACTGCTGATGGTTGCCGGTTTCGACCGCTACTACCAGATCGCCAAGTGCTTCCGTGACGAAGACCTGCGTGCCGACCGTCAGCCTGAGTTCACTCAGATCGACATCGAGACCAGCTTCCTCGACGAAAAAGACATCATGGGCCTGACCGAAGGCATGATCCGCAACCTGTTCAAGGAAGTGCTGGATCTGGAATTCGGCGAATTCCCGCACATGACCTTTGAAGAAGCCATGCGTCGTTACGGTTCCGACAAGCCAGACCTGCGTAACCCGCTGGAACTGGTCGACGTTGCCGATCAACTCAAAGAAGTCGAATTCAAGGTGTTCAGCGGCCCGGCCAACGATCCGAAATGCCGTATCGCTGCACTGCGCGTTCCAGGCGGAGCGAGCATGCCGCGCAAGCAGATCGACGACTACACCAAGTTCGTCGGCATCTACGGTGCCAAGGGCCTGGCGTACATCAAGGTCAACGAGCGCGCTGCCGGTGTTGACGGTCTGCAATCGCCGATCGTGAAAAACATCCCTGAAGCCAACCTGAACGTGATCCTTGATCGCGTTGGTGCAGTTGACGGCGACATCGTGTTCTTCGGCGCCGACAAGGCCAAGATCGTCAGCGAAGCCCTCGGCGCGCTGCGTATCAAGCTGGGCCACGACCTCGACCTGCTGACCTGCAAGTGGGCGCCAATGTGGGTCGTCGACTTCCCGATGTTCGAAGAAAACGACGACGGCAGCTTCTCGGCACTGCACCACCCGTTCACCGCGCCGAAGTGCTCGCCTGAAGAGCTGGAAGCCAACCCGGCCGGCGCTCTGTCCCGTGCCTACGACATGGTACTGAACGGCACCGAGCTGGGCGGCGGTTCGATCCGTATCCACCGCAAGGAAATGCAGCAAGCGGTGTTCCGCCTGCTGGGCATCAACGAAGCGGAACAGGAAGAGAAGTTCGGCTTCCTGCTCGACGCGCTGAAGTACGGTGCGCCGCCGCACGGTGGTCTGGCCTTCGGTCTGGACCGTCTGGTGATGCTGATGACCGGCGCCCAGTCGATCCGTGAAGTGATTGCTTTCCCGAAAACCCAGAGTGCTGCGGACGTCATGACGCAAGCGCCGGGTGTGGTGGATGCCAAGGCGCTGCGCGAGCTGCACATTCGTTTGCGCGAAACGCCAAAGGCTGAGTAAGACGGGCCTGAAGGCGCATCTTCGGATGCGCCTTTTTTCTTTCTATAGAGAGCAGGTCGAGATTTTTTGTTGGCTGGCCACTGCGTGAGCAGGGCGGGCAACGTTTCAAGAGAATTCGGAGCGAGTTATGGCAGGTCATTCCAAGTGGGCGAACATCAAGCACCGCAAAGAACGTCAGGATGCCAAGAGAGGCAAGATCTTCACCAAGTGGATCCGTGAACTGACCGTTGCGGCCCGTCAGGGCGGCGGCGATCCGGGTTCCAACCCGCGTCTGCGCCTGGCCCTGGACAAGGCCCTCGGTGCGAACATGAGCCGCGACATCATCGACCGCGCCGTGGCACGTGGCGCCGGTGCGACGGAAGCGGATAACGTTGAAGAGCTGACCTATGAAGGTTACGGCCCGGGCGGCGTGGCGGTGATGGTCGAATGCATGACCGACAACCGCAACCGTACCGCTGCAGCTGTCCGCCATGCATTCAGCAAATGTGGCGGCAACCTCGGCACCGACGGTTCGGTGGCTTACCTGTTCGAGCGCAAGGGGCAGATCAGCTTCGCCCCGGGCGTCGATGAAGACGCCCTGACCGAAGCGGCGCTGGAGGCCGATGCCGACGACGTGGTCAGCCATGAAGACGGCTCGATCGACGTGTTCACCTCGTTCACCAGCTTCTATGCCGTGCGCAACGCGCTGGAAGCGGCGGGGTTCAAGGGCGACGACGCGGAAATCGTCATGCAGCCGACCACCAGCGCCGAACTGGATCTGGAAGGCGCGGAGAAGGTGCTCAAGCTGATCGACATGCTTGAGGATCTGGATGACGTGCAGAACGTCTATTCCAACGCGGACATTCCGGAAGACGTGGCCGCTCAGCTCGGCTGATGCAAAATACAAAGGTCGCAGTTTTTGATGGCTCTACAATTCACCTGTAGGAGCTGCCGAAGGCTGCGATNAAAGATCGCAGCCTTCGGCAGCTCCTACATGTACCCTCAGCTTTCGCATCAATTTCTGCAGGCGTTATGACATTAATTCTGGGTATCGACCCCGGCTCGCGCATCACCGGTTACGGGATTGTTCGCGATACCGGACGTGGCGGCTGCATCTATGTGGCCTCGGGCTGCATCCGTACCGGCGCTGGCGAGCTGCATGAGCGGCTGCAGATCGTTTATCGCGGTGTGCGTGAAATCATTCAGACCTATGGCCCGGTGACCATGGGCATCGAAAAAGTGTTCATGGCGAAAAACGCCGATTCCGCCCTCAAACTCGGGCAGGCCCGCGGCGCCGCCATTGTGGCTGGCGCCGAGGAGAGCCTGGAGATTGCCGAGTACACCGCGACTCAGGTCAAGCAAGCCGTGGTCGGCACCGGCGCGGCCAATAAAGAACAGGTGCAGATGATGGTCATGCACATGCTCAAGCTGACCAGCAAGCCGCAGATCGATGCCTCGGATGCCCTGGCCATTGCCATCTGTCACGCGCATACCCGTTCCAGCCTGCTGCCGCATGGTTTGGGAACCGCACGCAGTCGTGGCGGGCGCCTGCGTCTCTGATAGCATCAGCAATCATTTTTGCGGAATGCGGATTTCGCGCCTGGGTCGTCGGCCCGATTCCCGCCTTCCATCTGTCGCCAGCCCACGGCTGGCCAACGCTCAAGGATCTGAAACGTGATTGGACGCTTGCGCGGCACCCTGGCTGAGAAACAGCCGCCGCACCTGATTCTGGATGTAAACGGCCTCGGGTATGAGCTGGAAGTGCCCATGACCACCCTTTATCGTCTGCCGTCGGTCGGTGAACCGCTGACGCTGCACACCCATTTGGTCGTACGCGAAGACGCGCAGTTACTCTATGGTTTCGCTGGCAAGCGTGAGCGAGACTTTTTTCGTGAGTTGATCCGTCTCAATGGTGTCGGGCCGAAACTGGCCCTGGCGCTGATGTCGAGTCTGGAGGTCGATGAGCTGATCCGCTGCGTGCAATCGCAGGACACCTCGGCGTTGACCAAGGTCCCGGGTGTCGGCAAGAAAACCGCTGAGCGCCTGTTGGTCGAACTCAAGGATCGCTTCAAGGCCTGGGAAACCTCGCCAGCCATGTTCGCTCTGGTGCCGAACCAGCCGGACGGCCCGGCACCGGTCAACACTGCCGAGAACGATGCCGTCAGTGCGCTGATTTCCCTGGGTTACAAGCCGCAGGAAGCGAGCAAGGCGATTACCGCCATCAAGGACAAGAATTTGAGCAGTGAAGACCTGATCCGCCGCGCCCTGAAGGGAATGATTTAAGTGATTGAAGCTGATCGTCTGATCGCCGCCGCGCACAGTCCGCGCGAGCGCGAAGAAGTCCAGGATCGGGCCATTCGCCCGGTCAGTCTGGCCGACTATATTGGCCAGCCGACCGTGCGCGAGCAGATGGAACTGTTCATCCAGGCGGCGCGTGGCCGTAGTGAATCCCTCGACCACACGCTGATCTTCGGCCCGCCGGGTCTGGGCAAAACCACGCTGGCCAACATCATCGCCGAGGAAATGGGCGTGTCGATCAAGAGCACGTCCGGTCCGGTACTTGAACGTCCGGGCGATCTGGCGGCTCTGCTGACCAACCTTGAGCCGCACGACGTGTTGTTCATCGACGAAATCCATCGTCTGTCACCCATCGTTGAAGAAGTGCTGTACCCGGCGATGGAGGACTTCCAGCTCGACATCATGATCGGTGAAGGGCCGGCGGCACGCTCGATCAAGCTGGATCTGCCACCGTTCACTCTCGTGGGCGCCACAACCCGTGCCGGCATGCTGACCAATCCGTTGCGTGACCGCTTCGGTATCGTCCAGCGTCTTGAGTTCTACAGCACGGCGGATCTGGCGACGATTGTCAGTCGTTCGGCGTCTATTCTCGGACTGCCACTGGATCCGGAGGGTTCTTTCGAAATCGCTCGTCGTGCCCGTGGTACGCCGCGAATCGCCAATCGTCTACTGCGTCGGGTGCGCGATTTTGCTGAAGTGCGCGCCAAGGGCCATATCACCAAGTCGGTGGCCGATCTGGCGTTGAACCTGCTGGACGTCGACGAACACGGCTTCGATCACCAGGACCGGCGCTTGCTGCTGACCATGATCGAGAAGTTCGATGGCGGCCCGGTGGGCATCGACAGCCTCGCGGCGGCGATCAGCGAAGAGCGCCACACCATCGAAGATGTGCTGGAGCCGTACCTGATTCAACAGGGCTACATCATGCGTACGCCACGGGGCAGGGTGGTGACACGGCATGCGTACCTGCATTTCGGTTTAAACATTCCGTCACGAATGGGTGAAATGCCCGTGGCAGACGAGTTTCTCGATGCCGTGGACGATTGATACACATTTTTTGGCGATTTATTCAGCGTTTGTACTGTCACAGGACGGTACTTTTGCGGTAAAGCCTTAAACACTGAAAAAACAGTTGCCTGGCCGGATTGGCAACCCGAGGAGTAAGCACTAGAGTATGCGCGCGCAAAACGGGCTTGAGCCGTTCGCACATCGTTGTCGCGTTTATTACGAGGACACCGATGCGGGCGGCATCGTGTATTACGTTAATTACCTCAAGTTTATGGAACGGGCTCGAACCGAGCGGCTCCGGACGCTGGGCTTTGCCCAGTCGGAACTGGCCGGGGAGGACCTGTTGTTTGTCGTGCATTCCAGCGAAGCGCGTTACCACGCGCCGGCGCGACTGGACGACGAACTGCTGGTAAGCGCTGATGTAATCGAATTGAACCGTGCCAGCCTGCGCTTCAAACAGCAGGTCAGGCGGGCCACGGATAATGTGCTGCTCTGTGAAGGGCAGTTTCTGGTGGCCTGCGTGCGCACCGACAGTTTGAAACCCCGGGCCATGCCCGAATCCTTGCGTGCGGCCTTTGCCGACGCGGGCGGCACGGGTACACACTCAAAGCAGGAGATAAAGCGTGGAAGCTAACGTCGTCGACCATTCCTCCATGTGGAGCCTGGTCAGCAATGCCAGCATCGTGGTGCAGTTGGTAATGTTGACCCTGGTGGCCGCATCGGTGACCTCATGGATCATGATCTTTCAGCGCAGCAATCTGCTGCGCGCCGGTCGACGCGCCCTGGAGAGCTTTGAAGAGCGCTTCTGGTCGGGTATCGACCTGTCCAAGCTGTACCGTCAGGCCGGCAGCAACCCGGATCCGGATTCCGGCGTGGAGCAGATCTTCCGTGCCGGCTTCAAGGAATTCTCCCGTCTGCGTCAGCAGCCAGGTGTTGACCCGGAAGCGGTGATGGAAGGTGTGGCGCGGGCCATGCGCGTTGCCATCTCCCGCGAGGAAGAGAAGCTGGAGCAGAGCCTGCCGTTTCTCGCCACCGTGGGTTCGGTCAGCCCGTACATCGGTCTGTTCGGTACCGTGTGGGGCATCATGAACTCCTTCCGTGGTCTGGCCAGCGCCCAGCAGGCGACCCTGGCCACCGTGGCCCCGGGTATCGCCGAAGCCCTGATCGCCACCGCGATCGGCCTGTTCGCCGCGATCCCGGCCGTTATCGCTTACAACCGTTTCTCTGCCCGCAGCGAAACCTTGCTGAGCCGCTACTACACCTTCGCCGATGAGTTCCAGGCGATCCTGCACCGCAAAGTGCACACCAGCGAAGAATAAGCAGGTATTTCCCGATGGCTTTAATCGCTCGAGCCCGAAACAAGCGCAAGCCGGTCGCCGAGATGAACGTGGTGCCATACATCGACGTGATGCTGGTGCTGCTGGTTATCTTCATGGTGACCGCGCCGATGCTCAATCAGGGCGTGAAAGTGGATCTGCCCAAGGTTTCCAGCGAAGCCTTGCCGCAGGACAACAACACTCAGGTGCTGACCATTTCGATCAAGGCTGACAAGACCTACTACTGGAACCTTGGCAGCGAAGTCGATACTGAAAAGCAGCAGGACAGGGCAATGACGCTGCCACAGATGACTGACGCAGTGACCAAGATCATTCGCGCCGGCACCGAAGGCGGCAAGCGTACCCAGGTCTTTATCCGTGGCGACAAGTCGGTCGACTACGGCGCCGTCATGGGTGCCATGGGCGGGTTGCAGAAAGCCGGGGTCGGTAATGTTGGTTTGATTACCGAGGCCCCCTGATGCAGCAACAGCGAGAGCCGTCCGCCTCGGAAAGCTACTTCTGGCCCAGTGTTCTGGCGATTGTCCTGCACGTGCTGGTGTTCGGCATGCTGTTCGTCAGTTTCGCCTTCACACCCGAGTTGCCGCCGGCCAAGCCGATTGTCCAGGCGACCCTGTACCAGCTGAAATCGAAAAGTCAGGCAACCACCCAGACCAATCAGAAGATTGCGGGTGAGGCGAAGAAATCCGCCGCGCGCCAGACCGAAGTCGAGCAGATGGAACAGAAAAAGGTCGAGCAGGAAGCGGTGAAGGCTGCGGAACAAAAGAAAGAAGAAGCGGCTCAAAAGGCCGAGGAAGCCAAGAAGGCCGACGAGGCGAAGAAAGCGGACGAGGCGAAAAAGGCTGATGAAGCCAAGAAAGCCGACGATGCGAAAAAAGCCGAGGCCAAGAAGGCAGAAGAGAAACAATTGGCTGATATAGCCAAGAAGAAAGCCGAAGAAGAAGCCAAGAAGGCGGCTGAAGAAGAGGCCAAGAAAGCGGCCGCTGAAGAAGCCAAGAAGAAGATCGTCGAAGACGCGAAGAAGAAAGCCGCCGAAGACGCCAAGAAAAAAGCTGAAGCTGAAGAGGCGAAGAAGAAAGTCGCCGACGAAGCGAAGAAGAAAGCTGCTGCCGATGCTGCGAAGAAAAAATCGCAGGAAGCGGCACGTAAATCCGCCGAAGAGAAAAAGGCTCAGGCCCTGGCAGATTTGCTTTCCGATACGCCACAGCGTCAGCAGGCCTTGGCCGATGAGCAGGGTGACGAAGTCGCGGGCAGTTTCGATGACCTGATTCGTGCGCGGGCAGCGGAAGGCTGGGCTCGTCCTCCTTCGGCACGCAAAGGCATGACGGTCGTGCTGCAAATCGGCATGTTGCCGGACGGTACGGTGACTTCGGTCAGCGTGGCCAAATCCAGTGGCGACGGTCCGTTCGATGCTTCGGCGGTCGCGGCGGTCAAAAATATTGGACGTTTGACGGAAATGCAGGGAATGAAGCCGAGCGATTTCGCTCCGTATCGTTCATTCAAGATGACATTCACACCTGAGGATCTAGCCTTGTGAGAAACCTTCTTCGAGGAATGCTGGTCGTGATCTGCTGCATGGCAGGGATCGCGATGGCTGATGAAAAGAACATTCTGGTCACCAGCGGCAGCGATCGGGCGACTCCGATTGCCGTCGTACCGTTCGGCATGCAGGGCGGTGCGGTGCTGCCGGACGATATGGCTGAAATCATTGGTAACGATTTGCGGAACTCGGGCTACTACTCGCCGATTCCTAAGCAAAACATGATCAGCCAGCCAAGCCAGCCGAGCGAAATCATCTTCCGTGACTGGAAGGCGGTGGGTGCTCAATACATGATGGTCGGCAGCATTGCGCCAGCGGGCGGTCGTCTGCAGGTTCAGTGGGCACTGTTCAACGTGGCTACCGAGCAGAAAGTGGCTGACGGCAGTGTTTCCGGTACCACCGAGCAACTGCGCGACATGGCGCACTTCATTTCGGATCAGTCGTTCGAAAAACTCACCGGTATCAAAGGTGCGTTTTCGACCCGCCTGCTGTACGTGACAGCCGAGCGTTTCTCCGAGAAGAACACTCGCTACACCCTGCAGCGTTCGGACTACGACGGTGCCCGTGCCGTGACTCTGCTGCAATCGCGCGAGCCGATCCTGTCGCCGCGTTTCGCACCGGATGGCAAGCGCATCGCCTACGTGTCGTTCGAGCAGAAGCGTCCACGGATCTTCATGCAGAACATCGACACCGGTCGCCGTGAGCAGATCACCAACTTCGAAGGCCTGAACGGCGCACCAGCCTGGTCGCCGGATGGCAATCGCCTGGCGTTCGTACTGTCGAAAGACGGCAACCCGGACATCTATGTGATGAACCTGGGTTCGCGTCAGATCACTCGCGTGACGGCTGGTCCTGGCATCAACACCGAACCGTACTGGGGCAAGGATGGTTCGACCATCTACTTCACCTCGGACCGTGGCGGCAAGCCGCAGATCTACAAGACCAGCGCCAGCGGCGGTGGTGCCGAGCGTGTGACCTTCATTGGCAACTACAACGCCAACCCGAAGCTTTCGGCTGATGAAAAGACCCTGGTGATGATCCATCGCCAGGACGGTTTCACCAATTTCAAGGTGGCGGCCCAGGATTTGCAGCGAGGCAGTGTAAAGATCCTCACTGATAGCACTCTGGACGAGTCACCCACTGTTGCGCCCAACGGCACCATGGTAATCTACGCCACCCGCCAGCAGGGCCGGGGAGTCTTGATGCTCGTGTCCATTAATGGACGCGTGAGGCTCCCGCTTCCTACCGCACAAGGCGAAGTCAGAGAACCGTCCTGGTCCCCTTACCTGAACTGACGCGGCGCTTTACGTTTTACTTAACACACTGGGGTTCATTAGGAGTTTCACGATGGAAATGCTGAAGTTTGGTAAATTTGCTGCGCTGGCTCTGGCCATGGCTGTAGCTGTAGGTTGCTCGTCCAAAGGCGGCGACAACGCCGGTGAAGGCGCTGTTGATCCAAACGCTGGTTACGGCGCAAACACTGGTGCCGTTGACGGTTCCCTGAGCGAAGAAGCTGCTCTGCGCGCAATCACCACCTTCTACTTCGAATACGACAGCTCGGACCTGAAGCCAGAAGCCATGCGCGCTCTGGACGTTCACGCCAAAGACCTGAAAGCAAACGGCGCTCGCGTTGTTCTGGAAGGCAACACCGACGAACGTGGTACTCGTGAGTACAACATGGCACTGGGCGAGCGTCGTGCGAAAGCCGTTCAGCGCTACCTGGTACTGCAAGGTGTTTCCCCAGCTCAGCTGGAACTGGTTTCCTACGGCGAAGAGCGTCCAGTTGCTACCGGCAACGACGAGCAGTCCTGGGCTCAAAACCGTCGCGTCGAACTGCGTAAGTAATTCGATATGCGAACGTGCCGTCGTGCTGTAACTGTTCTGGCTCTCAGCCTCGCGCCGCTTGCGGCGTGGGCTGCGGTTCCTGTGGTCGATGACAACTCCGGTTATAACAATAGCGGGAGCAGTTATCCGCCTGCGGGTTACGGTACGAACGGCGCCTATGCCGGGGGAGCGGCTTCGGCCCCTGCCTCGGCACAGGGCATGCTGTTCAACCAACTGCAACAGATGCAGGATCAGATATCGCGCCAGCAAGGTGTGATCGAAGAACTGCAGAATCAGGTTGCGCGCATGAAACAGGAATCCCTGGAGCGATACCAGGATCTTGATCGGCGCATAGGATCCGGTGCTGCACCTGACGCGACTCCTGAGAATTCTTCTGCCGGTGGCGATGCAAGTGCTGCTGCCGGTGCTGCCGCTGGCGCCGGGGCTGCTGCTGCCCAGGCACCTGCTGCCAGTAGCGAACCGGGTGATCCGGCCAAGGAAAAGCTGTATTACGATGCGGCTTTCGACCTGATCAAAGCCAAGGATTTCGACAAGGCCAGCCAGGCTTTCTCGGCATTCCTGCGCAAATACCCGAACAGTCAATATGCGGGCAATGCCCAGTACTGGTTGGGCGAAGTGAACCTGGCCAAGGGCGATCTGCAAGGTGCAGGTCAGGCTTTTGCCAAGGTTTCACAGCTCTATCCCAAGCACGCCAAAGTGCCGGATTCGCTGTACAAGCTGGCTGACGTAGAACGCCGCCTCGGTCATACCGACAAGGTCAAAGGCATTCTGCAACAGGTGGTTTCCCAATACCCGGGGACCTCCGCTGCTCAGTTGGCCCAACGCGATCTGCAACGCATGTAAGTGTGTTTGACCCGTTTGGAAGAAACCCGCGCTTGTCGCGGGTTTTTTCGTTAGAATTCACGCCCTTTTTCTGAAACACGCTTCTGGTGATCTACGCGTTGGCGGGGTTGCCTGAAGTGCCTGACGGAGGCGGACAGCCTGTTTAGCTGTTACGCCCGTGGCGACTATGCAAGACACATTGAGAATCACCGAAGTTTTCTACTCGTTGCAGGGGGAAACGCGGACTGCCGGGCTGCCCACGGTTTTTGTGCGCCTGACCGGTTGCCCATTGCGTTGCCAATACTGCGACAGTGCCTATGCGTTCAGCGGCGGTACGGTCCGCACCCTCGACGACATCCTCGAGCAAGTGGCCGGGTTTCGCCCGCGCTACGTCTGTGTGACCGGCGGTGAACCGCTGGCACAGCCCAATGCCATCCCTTTGCTCAAGCAGCTGTGCGATGCCGGTTATGAAGTGTCACTGGAAACCAGCGGTGCGCTCGATATCTCGGCGGTCGATCCGCGCGTCAGTCGCGTTGTCGACCTGAAGACGCCGGACTCCAAAGAGGCGCACCGCAACCGCTACGAAAACATCGAACTGTTGACGCCCAACGATCAGGTGAAGTTTGTCATCTGCTCGCGGGACGACTATGACTGGGCGGTCTCGAAGCTGATCCAGTACGGTCTTGATCGCCGTGCGGGTGAAGTGCTGTTTTCCCCAAGTCATCATGACCTCAATGCCAGGGATCTGGCGGACTGGGTGGTGGCAGATAACCTGCCGGTGCGGTTGCAGTTGCAGCTGCATAAATATCTATGGAATGACGAGCCGGGGCGCTGATATGACTGAACAACTGAACACTCACGAAAAACGTGCGGTAATCCTGTTATCGGGTGGCCTCGATTCGGCCACTGTGGTCGCGATGGCCCGGGCTGAAGGTTACGCCTGCTACACCATGAGTTTCGATTACGGCCAGCGCTCTCATGCGGAGCTGCATGCCGCCGCGCGCGTCGCTCGCGATCTGGGTGTGGTCGAGCACAAAGTGATCGGCCTGAACCTCAACGGCATGGGCGGCTCGGCGCTGACCGACACCAGCATCGACATCCCGGAAGAGCTGGGCGAGGGCATCCCGGTGACCTACGTGCCGGCGCGCAACACGGTGTTTCTATCACTGGCACTGGGCTGGGCCGAAGTAATCGGCGCGCGTGACATCTTTATCGGCGTCAACGCCGTGGACTATTCCGGTTACCCGGATTGCCGTCCCGAGTTCATTGAATCGTTCGAGCGCATGGCCAACCTGGCAACCAAGGCGGGCGTGGAAGGCAACGGTTTCCGTATCCAGGCGCCGCTGCAGAACCTGAGCAAGGCGCAGATCGTCCAGGCGGGCGTGAAGCTGGGCGTCGATTATGGCCTGACCGTTTCCTGCTATCAGGCGGACGATGAAGGCCGTGCGTGCGGCAAATGCGACAGCTGCCGCCTGCGTGCAGAAGGCTTCGAAGCGGCCGGTGTAAGCGATCCAACACCTTATTTTTGATTTTTTTCAAAAAGGTGTTGAATAGTCCTTAAAAATCAGTATTATACGCGCCACCACACAGCGGGTCGTTAGCTCAGTTGGTAGAGCAGTTGGCTTTTAACCAATTGGTCGTAGGTTCGAATCCCACACGACCCACCATATTTGGCGGTTTAGAAAATCCGGAAGGCCCACGAAAGTGAGGATTTCCGGGTTTTTTTTTGCCTGCGAATCAGGCACCGCTCCTTTCATCATTGCCTGCGCTGACACAGGTCAGAATCATCTTTTGTATCAACGGGATATTCTGTAGCCTTGCGCAGCTTCAATGCTGTCCGTGCCTGATAATACTCACTCTCCCGGCGGTACCCTCAAGTGGTCCGGAGCCGGGTGTATACTCGACTTTCGCGCGAAAGCGCCTGCAGGTCTTGCGAACATGACGCAGATTTCCGAACGCCTTCTGGTTCAAGCCCACCTCGATGCCAAACAGCCCAAACCGCTGACTGCCGAGGAAGAGGCCTACTACCGTTCTGCCATCGCCGCCGAGCTCAAGGCTCAGGACGCGGTGCTGGTGGCCCACTTCTATTGCGATCCGGTGATTCAGGCCCTGGCCGAAGAAACCGGCGGCTGTGTGTCCGACTCCCTCGAAATGGCGCGCTTCGGCAACGCTCACCCGGCCAAGACCGTGGTGGTCGCCGGTGTGAAGTTCATGGGCGAGACCGCGAAGATCCTCAACCCGGAAAAACGTGTGCTGATGCCGACCCTGGACGCGACCTGCTCGCTGGACCTCGGTTGCCCGGTGGACGAGTTCTCGGCGTTCTGCGATCAGCACCCGGAGCGCACGGTGGTGGTGTACGCCAACACTTCGGCCGCAGTCAAAGCCCGTGCTGACTGGGTGGTGACGTCGAGCTGCGCACTGGAGATCGTCGAAAGCCTGATGGACAACGGCGAGACCATCATCTGGGGCCCGGACAAGCATCTGGGCACTTACATTCAGCGCAAGACCGGCGCCGACATGCTGCTGTGGGACGGTGCCTGCATCGTCCACGAAGAGTTCAAGTCCAAGCAGCTTGAAGACATG
Organism: Pseudomonas sp. 22189; assembly: GCF_052045635.1. Classification (NCBI taxonomy): domain Bacteria; kingdom Pseudomonadati; phylum Pseudomonadota; class Gammaproteobacteria; order Pseudomonadales; family Pseudomonadaceae; genus Pseudomonas; species Pseudomonas sp. 22189. The sequence goes on along the minus strand of NZ_JBQEPG010000011.1, from coordinate 21,281 downwards.
AAGGCGTTGTACCCGGACGCCGCGATTCTGGTGCACCCGGAGTCGCCGACCTCGGTGATCGAGCTGGCCGACGCCGTCGGTTCCACCAGTCAGTTGATCGCTGCCGCGCAAAGCCTGCCGAACAAGACCCTGATCGTCGCCACCGACCGCGGCATTTTCTACAAGATGCAGCAGTTGTGCCCGGACAAGGTCTTCATCGAGGCGCCAACCGCCGGTAACGGCGCCGCGTGCCGCAGTTGCGCACATTGCCCGTGGATGGCCATGAACACCCTTGAGCGCACGCTCAAGAGCCTGAAGGAAGGGACGAACGAGATCTTTGTCGATCCGGCGCTGATTCCGCAGGCGATCCGCCCGTTGAAGCGCATGCTGGATTTCACCCAGGCGGCGCGGATGAAGCTGGCGGGTAACGCCTGAGGTCCTTCAGAAACACCGCAAAACCTGTGGGAGCGAGCCTGCTCGCGAAGACGGTGAATCAGCAAACATAAATGTCGGCTGATGTTACGCTTTCGCGAGCAGGCTCGCTCCCACAGTGGTATTCGGTGTCAGGAAGTTATTTGCTCTTCTTCGGAATCCGCACCACACGGGTATCGGAATAGATGTCATGCCAGGTGCGCTTCTGCTTGTCGTACAGCGACCAGAGAAATCCAAGCCCTGCGCACAGCCACGACGCGATCGACACCATGAAGCGCAGCAGCGCCTGCCACAGGCTGATCGCGCTGCCATCGGCGTTCTGCACTCGAATCCCCCACACCTGCATGCCCAGTGTCTGCCCGCCGTGAGTCCAGAACTTGGCGAAGAACGCAAACAGCACCAGCAACAGCACCGTCGAATACAGCGGATCGCCATCCATTTTGCCGGCATCGGTCAGTGCACGCAGGCGTTCTTCACCGATGATCGCTGCCTGGATCAACTTGTAAACGAAGCCGGTGACGATCAGCAGGGCGGTGCACAGCAGGAAGTCATAGAACATTGCTGCCAGACGCCGGCCAAGGCCAACAGCAGGGAAGTCGCCCTGGGGAGTGAGCAGGTTTTTCGACATGGCAGCCTCTGGGCGCAAAATGAAGCGCCATTTTACGGATTCGCGCGCACAAAAAAGCCCCTGATATCAATATCAGGGGCTTTTTTGTGACAGAAAATCAGGCTTCGGCGATGACTTCGTCAGCCTGCATGCCTTTCTGACCTTGCACAGCAACGAAGGTCACTTTCTGGCCTTCTTTCAGGCTCTTGAAGCCGTTGCCCTGAATGGCGCGGAAATGCACGAACAGATCCGGACCGCTTTCTGGAGTGATAAAACCAAAACCTTTCTCGTCGTTAAACCACTTGACGGTACCGCTCTGACGTGTCGACATTTCTTATTTCCTTTGACGCATAAATTGATGACAGTCTCTTTCTCATGAAAGAGTACTGGGGCTGGTTGCAGGAGAGTAAGAAGACGTCGAGCGGGATGTAGCTAACTTTGTAGGCTACTGCCCAGGTCACGATTCCAAGCTGACCCATGCAAACACAGTGGACAAACTCTACGCCAACTACGGGAGAAAAAACAAGCCCCGCGAAGGCCCGGTTTTCCTGCGCTTGCTGGCAGTTAGTCAATCCACTAGTGTCGGCTTAGACGATGAACGGGTTCAATTGTTTTCGATCGTTATAAGCAAAGTTCATATTCGAATCAGATGTTAGAAAATGCACTTTTTTGTGGCGATTGCGTTACACATTAGTGCACGCATAACGCAATCGCGTTACTTATAGAAACAGTCAATCAACCACGATAGTAGCGTTGTGGAACAAATGGCATTTTGCTTACAAGCATTTGCACCTTTTTCCCACGAACGATGGCCCAGACTGGCGTGTCCAGTGCCACATAAGCGCTGTCGAGATAACCCATCGCCAACGGCCCGCTTAGGGTCGGGCCGAAGCCGCCGCTGCACACGCTGCCGATGATTTCGCCCGCTTCGTTGACGATTTCAGCGCCTTCACGCACCGGCGTACGTTCCTGTGGCAGCAGACCGACGCGTTTGCGTGCCACGCCGTTCTGCTGCTGAGCAAATACTTGCTCTGCGCCCGGGAAACCGCCGGCTCGCGCGCCGTCGGCGCGGCGTGGCTTGGAGATCGCCCACAACAGGCTGGCTTCGATGGGGGTGGTGTCGGTGTTCATGTCGTGGCCGTACAGGCACAGGCCGGCTTCCAGGCGCAGCGAGTCGCGGGCGCCGAGGCCAATGGCCTGGACTTCCGGTTCGGCCAGCAGGGCACGGGCGAGTTTTTCTGCATCGGCTGCCGGTACGGAAATCTCAAAACCGTCTTCACCGGTGTAACCCGAACGGCTGACGAAGCAATCGATGCCCAGCAGCTGCACGCGGTTGAACTGCATGAATGTCATCTTCGCCACCTCTGGTGCAAGACGCGCCAGTACGGTGACTGCAGCCGGACCTTGCAACGCCAGCAACGCGCGCGCTTCGAACAGCTCCGTTATGGTGCACTGATCACCGATGTGCTTTTGCAGATGCGCCAGGTCCTGATCCTTGCACGCGGCGTTGACCACCAGGAACAGCTCGTCGTTACCGAGGTTGGCGACCATCAGGTCGTCGAGGATGCCGCCGTTGTCGTTGGTGAACATCGCGTAGCGCTGCATGCCCACCGGCAGGTCGATGATGTCCACCGGCACCAGGGTTTCCAGGGCCTTGGCGGCATTGGCGCCGGTCAGGCGAATCTGGCCCATGTGCGAGACATCGAACAGCCCGGCCTGCTCACGGGTGTGTTGGTGCTCTTTCATCACGCCGAGCGGGTATTGCACCGGCATGTCGTAGCCGGCGAACGGCACCATGCGGGCGCCGAGTTCGAGGTGCAGAGCGTGCAGCGGGGTTTTCGACAGTTGTTCGGTGGACATGCGTGACTCCTTGATTCATACCAGCTCTCTCCCGGAGGAAGAGGGGGCTAATTAGCATTCGATAATGTTGACTGCCAGACCGCCACGGGCGGTCTCCTTGTATTTGCTTTTCATGTCGGCGCCGGTCTGGCGCATGGTGCGGATGACCTTGTCGAGCGAGACGAAGTGTTGCCCGTCGCCGCGCATGGCCATGCGCACTGCGTTGATCGCTTTCACCGAGCCCATGGCATTGCGCTCGATGCACGGCACCTGCACCAGCCCGCCAATCGGGTCGCAGGTCAGGCCGAGGTTGTGTTCCATGCCGATTTCCGCGGCGTTCTCTACTTGCTGCACGCTGCCGCCGAGCACTTCGCACAACGCGCCGGCGGCCATCGAGCAGGCCACGCCGACTTCGCCCTGACAGCCGACTTCAGCGCCGGAGATCGAGGCGTTTTCCTTGTACAGAATGCCGATCGCGGCGGCGGTCAGCAGAAAACGCACCACGCCGTCATCGTTCGCACCCGGGATAAACCGCATGTAGTAATGCAGCACCGCCGGAATAATCCCGGCCGCACCGTTGGTCGGCGCGGTGACCACGCGCCCGCCGTTGGCGTTTTCTTCGTTGACGGCGAGGGCGTAGAGGTTGACCCAGTCGAGCACCGACAGCGGATCGCGCAGCGCCGATTCCGGGTTCTTGCACAGCTGTCGATGCAGCGCCGCCGCCCGGCGCTTGACCTTCAGCCCGCCCGGCAGAATGCCTTCGTTGCGACAGCCAGCGGCGACGCAGTCCTGCATCACTTGCCAGATTTTCAGCAGACCGGCGCGGGTCTCGGCCTCCGGGCGCCAGGCGCTTTCGTTGGTCAGCATCACCTGGCTGATCGACAGACCGTAGGTGGCGCAATGGCCGAGCAAGTCCTTGGCGCTTTTGAACGGGAAGGTCAGCGGTGTGGCGTCTTCGACAATGCGGTCGGCACCGGCGGCATCCTCATCGACGACGAAACCGCCGCCGACCGAGTAGTACTCGCGGCTGCGGATCTGAATACCGGCTGCATCGAATGCGCGAAAGATCATGCCGTTGGGGTGATAGGCCAACGGTTTGCGGATCATCGCCAGGTGTTCTTTCTCATTGAAGGCAATGCTGTGTTCGCCGAGCAGATTCAGCCGGCCATTGCCGCGAATGTCCTGCAGGCGCGCGGCGACAGTTTCGGTATCGACGGTGTCCGGGTGTTCACCCTCAAGACCGAGCAGCACGGCCTTGTCGCTGCCGTGACCCTTGCCGGTGGCACCGAGCGAGCCGTACAACTCGACCCGGACACTGGCGGTGGCGGCCAACAGGTTTTCCCGGCGCAGGCCTTCGGCGAAGCGCGCAGCGGCACGCATCGGGCCGACGGTGTGGGAGCTGGAAGGGCCGATGCCAATCTTGAACAGGTCGAACACGCTTAACGACATGAGTGGTTCTCCGGTTTCTTGTTATAGGAATTGGCGGAATATCAGGCTGAGTACATCCCCTGTAGGAGCTGCCGAAGGCTGCGATCTTTTGATCCTGTTTTAAGATCAAGATCAAAAGATCGCAGCCTTCGGCAGCTCCTACAGATAAAGCGATAAAGCGGTGGGGCGGACGAACCGCCCCCGTTCTTTTTAAGCGTAGCTTTCGATCGACGGGCAGGCGCAGACCAGGTTGCGGTCGCCGAACACGTTGTCGACGCGACCGACCGGCGGCCAGTACTTGCCTTCGATCAACGACGCCACTGGATATACCGCTTGCTCGCGGCTGTACGGGTGGGTCCACTCGCCGACCAGCTCCGCCGCCGTGTGCGGGGCGTTCTTCAGCGGGTTGTCGTCCTTGTCCAGCGTGCCGTTTTCCACTGCGCGGATTTCTTCGCGGATGCGGATCATGGCGTCGCAGAAGCGGTCCAGTTCTTCCTTGGATTCGCTTTCGGTCGGCTCGATCATCAGCGTGCCGGCCACCGGGAACGACATGGTCGGGGCGTGGAAGCCGAAGTCGATCAGGCGCTTGGCGACGTCATCGACGCTGATGCCGCTGCTGTCTTTCAGCGGACGCAGATCGAGGATGCATTCGTGCGCCACCAGACCGTTGCTGCCGGTGTACAGCACTGGATAGTGCTCTTCCAGGCGACGGGAAATGTAGTTGGCGTTGAGGATTGCCAGTTGCGAAGCCCGCTTCAGACCGGCGCCACCCATCATGCGAATGTACATCCAGGTGATCGGCAGAATGCTCGCGCTGCCGAACGGCGCTGCGCAGACCGCGCCTTCCTTGCGTTGCATCTGGCCATGGCCCGGCAGGAACGGGGTCAGGTGCGACTTGACGCCGATCGGGCCGACGCCCGGGCCGCCACCGCCGTGCGGAATGCAGAAGGTCTTGTGCAGGTTCAGGTGCGATACATCGCCGCCGAACTTGCCCGGTGCGCAGAGGCCGACCATCGCGTTCATGTTGGCGCCGTCGATGTACACCTGGCCGCCGTTGTCGTGAATGATCCCGCAGATTTCGCGGATGCCTTCTTCGAACACGCCGTGGGTCGACGGGTAGGTGATCATCAGCGCTGCGAGGTGTTCGCGGTGCTCGATGGCTTTGGCGCGCAGGTCTTCGATGTCGACGTTGCCACGGGCATCGCACGCGGTCACGACCACGCGCATGCCGGCCATGTTGGCGGTGGCCGGGTTGGTGCCGTGGGCGGACGACGGAATCAGGCAGATGTCGCGGCGCTCGTCACCACGGCTCTGGTGGTAAGCGCGGATTGCCAAGAGACCCGCATATTCACCCTGCGAACCGGCGTTCGGTTGCAACGAGATCGAATCGTAACCGGTGGCGGCGCAGAGCATCGCTTCCAGTTCATCGGTCAGTTGCTGGTAGCCGGCGCTTTGCTCGGCCGGGGCGAACGGGTGCAGGGCGCCGAATTCGGCCCAGGTCACCGGGATCATTTCGCTGGCGGCGTTGAGTTTCATGGTGCACGAGCCCAGCGGGATCATGGTGCGATCCAGTGCCAGATCCTTGTCCGCCAGTTTGCGCAGGTAGCGCATCAGCTCGGTTTCCGAGTGATAACGGTTGAACACCGGGTGGCTGAGGATTGGCGACTGACGTACCAGCGCCGCCGGGATGGTGCTATGCACCGAAGCGGCCAGCGCAGCGAAGTCCGGCAGGGTTTTGCCGTCGGCGAACAGGCCCCACAGCGTTTCGATGTCAGCCTGAGTGGTGGTTTCGTCGACCGACAGGCCCAGACGCTGAGTGTCGATTACGCGCAGGTTGATCTGTGCAGCGTGCGCCTTGTCGTGCAGCGCGGCAGTGTGCGCGCCGATGGCGAGGGTCAGGGTATCGAAGAAGCTTGCCTGTTCGACGGTCTGGCCCAGTGCGCTCAGGCCCTTGGCGAGAATCGCGGTCAGGTGATGCACGCGGTTGGCGATCTGGGTCAGGCCTTTCGGGCCGTGGTAGACCGCGTACATGCTGGCGATGTTGGCCAGCAGCACTTGCGCGGTGCAGATGTTCGAGGTGGCTTTCTCACGGCGGATGTGTTGCTCGCGAGTCTGCATCGCCAGGCGCAGGGCCGGCTTGCCGAAACGGTCAACCGAAACACCGACCAAACGGCCCGGCATGTCACGCTTGAATGCATCCTTGGTGGAGAAGTAGGCGGCGTGCGGCCCACCGAAGCCCAGCGGTACACCGAAGCGTTGCGCCGAACCGATGGCGACGTCCGCGCCGAACTCGCCCGGAGCGGTCAGCAAAGTCAGGGCCAGCAGATCGGCAGCCACCGCAACCAGCGCGTTGGCGGCGTGGAAACGCTCGGTCAGTTCGCGGTAGTCGAACAGGTCACCGTTGCTTGCCGGGTATTGCAGCAGCGCGCCGAAGAACGGCGTGACGTCCGTCAGTTCACGCTCATCGCCAACCACCACGTCGATGCCCAGCGGCTCGGCACGGGTGCGCAGCACGTCGAGGGTTTGCGGGTGGCTGTGGATCGAGGCGAAGAATTGGTGGCTGCCCTTGTTCTTGCTCAGGCGTTTGCAGAAGGTCATGGCTTCGGCAGCGGCGGTGGCTTCGTCGAGCAACGAGGCGTTGGCGATCGGCAGGCCGGTGAGGTCGCTGATCAGGGTCTGGAAGTTCAGCAGCGCTTCGAGACGGCCCTGGGAAATTTCCGGCTGGTACGGGGTGTAAGCGGTGTACCAGGCCGGGTTTTCCAGCAGGTTGCGCAGGATCGGCGACGGCGTGTGGCAGTTGTAGTAGCCCTGGCCGATGTAGGTCTTGAACAGCTGGTTCTTGCCGGCGATGGATTTGATCATCGCCAGGGCGTCGGCTTCGCTCAGGCCGTCGTCCATGCCGAGCACGCTGGTGCCCTTGATGCTTTCCGGGATCACGCTGGCGCTCAGCGCTTCGAGCGAGTTGAAGCCGAGGCTGTTGAGCATGGCTTGCTCGTCACCGGCGCGCGGGCCGATGTGACGGGCGATGAATTCGTTGGCAGTGCCGAGGTTTACTTGGGTCATGTCGCTACTCCTCAGGCTGCGTCTTGCGCTTTGATCAAACGGTCGTAGGCGTCCTGGTCCAGCAATTTCGCCACCGCCGAGGCGTCGCTTGGCTGGAAGCGGAAGAACCAGCCTTCGCCCAGCGGATCTTCGTTGACCAGTTCCGGAGCGTCTTCCAGCGCCGGATTAACTTCCAGGACGTCGCCATCGAGGGGCATGTACACACCGCTGGCGGCTTTCACCGATTCCACGGTGGCGGCTTCGGCGCCTTTTTCGTAAGCCTGCAGCTCAGGCAGTTGCACGAACACCACGTCGCCCAAGGCGTGCTGCGCGAAAGCGGTGATGCCGACAGTGACGCTGCCGTCAGCTTCGGTGCGCAGCCATTCGTGATCTTCAGTAAAACGCAACTCGCTCATGGAAACTCCTAAGGGGCCAGACTCGTCTGGTGGACGCGGTGGAAGGCGTGGGCATGAAAGCCCTGATTTTATGAGCGGTTACTTAGCAAGAACGCGGCCATCTTGGATTTATCTATATAAAACAATGGCTTATTGATTGTCGGCAAGCCTGATGAAGGGATGACTGTAGCGAAATCGCTACAGTTCAGGGCGGGGAGAAAAGCTGAAGCGGATCAAAGCCTTGCACAGCGGTCGCTGACGGAGGGTGTAGCGATATCGTTCCGCTGTAGCGCTTTCAGTACAGATGGAGGTCGTTTTCAAGTAGAAAAATACAAATTTTGAACTGGAAACCCGGACTGTAGGAGCTGCCGAAGGCTGCGATCTTTTGATTTNGTTTTTTAAGATCAAGATCAAAAGATCGCAGCCTTCGGCAGCTCCTACAGGGGGTTAGGGTGAGTTTAAGACTTGCCCGGAATGCCGTACTTGCGCAGGCGATGGGCAATCGCGGTGTGCGATGTCTGCAGGCGGCTGGCCAGTTGGCGGGTCGAGGGGTAGCTGGCGTAGAGTTTTTCCAGCAGCGATTTTTCGAAGGACTCGACGGCTTGTTCAAGGCTCTCGACGTCGCTGTCGGTCTGCCGCGCCACCGAGGTGCCGGCGATGTCGAGGTCGCCGATGTCCACCAGACTGCTTTCGCAGATCGCCGCCGCGCGGAAGATCACGTTCTGCAACTGCCGCACGTTACCCGGCCAACGATTACCGAGCAGTGCCGGATAGGTACCGGGCGCGAGGCGACAGACCGGCCGCTGAATCTGCGCACAGGCCTGCTGCATGAAGTAGCGCGCCAGCAACAGGATGTCCTGACCGCGTTCGCGCAGCGGCGGCACTTCGACGTTGAGCACGTTGAGGCGGTAGAACAGGTCTTCGCGGAACAGGCCTTCGCTGACCATTTTTTCCAGGTCGCGGTGGGTCGCGCTGAGGATCCGCACGTTGACTTTGACTTCCCGATCACCACCCACCCGACGGAAGCTGCCGTCGTTGAGGAACCGCAACAGCTTGGCCTGCAAGTACGGCGACATCTCGCCGATTTCGTCGAGAAACACTGTGCCCTGGTTCGCCAGTTCCATCAGCCCCGGTTTGCCGCCACGTTGCGCGCCGGTGAAGGCGCCGGGGGCATAGCCGAACAGTTCGCTCTCGGCGAGGTTCTCCGGCAGGGCCGCGCAGTTCAGGGCGAGGAACGGCGCACTGTGTCGCGTACTGATCGCATGGCAGGCGCGGGCCACCAGCTCTTTACCGGTGCCGGTTTCGCCCTGAATCAGCAGCGGCGCATCAAGGGCGGCGACGCGTTGCGCGCGGGCCTTGAGGGTGCGGATCGCCGGGGATTCGCCGAGCAGCGCATCGAAACCTTCGGCATGGTCGTGGTGCAACGCCGAGAGCTGTTCGCCGATACGGTTCGGTTGATACAGGGTCAGTAGCGCGCCGGCGTCGGTGATCGGCGTGGCGTCGAGCAACAGGGTCTGGCCGTTGACGGTGATCTCGCGCAGCGGCAGACGGAAGCCTTGTTCGAGCAGGGCGTCCAGCAGTCCCGGATCGTTGAACAGTTCAGAGACGCTTTCACCCGCCGGTTCGCGTCCGTACAGCGCGATCAGTGCCGGGTTGGCCAGCAGCACTTTCCCGGCGCTGTCGAGGGCGAGCACCGGATCGGTCATCGCCGCGAGCAATGCATCGAGCTGCAGGTGCCGACGCTGGCCGGGGAGGATGTCGACCACCGTGACCGCTTCGACACCGCGCACCCGAAACAGCGCATCTTTGAGTTCTTCGAGCACTTGCGGGCTCAAGGTCGGGGCGTCGATGTAGACGTTGGGCGGAATCATCTCCACCGCATCCAGATTGAGATTGCGCCCACCGAGGATCGCCAGGACTTCCTGGGTGATGCCGACGCGGTCGATGAAGCTGACGTGGATACGCATGGGGCGGTTCAGTGTTCTGGAATGCGGAGGGGGGCAAGTATGCCTTGGGGCGGGGCAATGGTGAAATCAGATCAAAAGATCGCAGCCTTCGGCAGCTCCTACAGAAAAGCGATCAATGTAGGAGCTGCCGAAGGCTGCGATCTTTGAACCTGGGGTTACTCGAAATGCTCGGGATTAACCGGATCTCCGGATTGCATATTCAACTTCTGCCGAATGTCCTCAAACATCAGGTCGTAATGCTTGTGCACCGAGCCGATCTGGCTGTGAGTCTTGGGAATCCCGTACTTCTCGGCAATCCGGGTCACGTCGCGGGCGAAGTTGTAAGCCTCTTCCTTGGGCAGGAAAAACGCCTCCTTCATGTCCTTGCCCTGCATATTGCCGTGCAGGGTGAACTGTATCCCTTTGCCTTTTTGCGGATCGGTGAACACTTCATAGTCGAGGCACAAGTCGTAACTGACGTCATCTGGCGTCAACGCATGTCGCTCGATGTGTAAATGACCGGGGTTGAATATGGCCATGGGTTTCTCCTTCTCAAGGCATGGGAGAAGGGCAGACCCTGGGCCTGCCCCCGGAGTTTCTGGTTATCGATAGCTGATGCCCGGCTTCGCGGTGCTGACACGGGTTCCGGCGGTGCCCTGAACGATGGCTTCGATGTCCGCCAGCGACCCGATCACCGCGACCTTGCCAGTATGGCGCGCGAACTCGCAAGCTGCCTGCACCTTCGGCCCCATGGAACCGGCGGCAAAACCGAGGCGTTCCAGTTCGTCCGGGTGCGCTTCGGCGATGGCTTTCTGGGTTGGCTTGCCGTAATCGATGAATGCCGCGTTGACGTCCGTGGCGATCACCAGCAAATCGGCCTCCAGTTGCTCGGCGAGCAGCGACGAGCACAGATCCTTGTCGATCACCGCCTCGATGCCCTTGAGGTTACGGTGCTCGTCGTACATCGTCGGAATGCCGCCGCCACCGGCGCAAATCACGATGCTGCCCTTGTCCAGCAGCCACTTGATCGGACGGATTTCGAAGATGCGTTTTGGCCGAGGGCTGGCCACCACGCGGCGGAATTTGTCACCGTCCGGGGCGATGGCCCAGCCTTTTTCAGCGGCGAGCTTTTCTGCTTCGGCTTTCTCGTAGACCGGGCCGATCGGTTTGCTCGGGTTCTGGAAGGCCGGGTCCTTGGCGTCGACCTCGACCTGGGTCAACAGGGTGGCGAACGGCACTTCGAAGTCCAGCAGGTTGCCCAGTTCCTGTTCGATGATGTAGCCGATCATGCCTTCGGTTTCGGCACCGAGCACGTCCAGCGGGTAAGGGGTGACGGAGGTGTACGCCGCTGCTTGCAGCGACAGCAGGCCGACTTGCGGGCCATTGCCGTGGGCGATGACCAGTTGGTTGCCGGGATGGATCTTGGCGATTTGCTCGGTGGCGATGCGGATGTTGGCGCGCTGGTTGTCAGCGGTCATCGGCTCGCCACGGCGGAGCAGGGCGTTACCGCCCAGAGCTACGACGATGCGCATGGTGCATGTCCTTCTGGAAAACAGTGAAAGCTCGCAGGACGAATGCGGTCCCTGTGGGAGCCGGGCTTGCCCGCGATAGCGGTGGATCAGGCAACATTGTCGCTGGCTGACATACCGCAATCGCTGGCAAGCCAGCTCCCACAGTGACCGTGTCGTGTCAGTGAGAGCTGTATTGGTTTACAGATCAGCCAGGGTCGAGACCAGAATCGCCTTGATCGTGTGCATGCGGTTTTCCGCTTGCTCGAAGGCGATGCAGGCGGGCGACTCGAACACGTCGTCGGTCACTTCGATGCCGTTGGCCAGGTGCGGGTACTGTTCGGCGATCTGTTTGCCGACTTTGGTATCGCTGTTGTGGAACGCCGGCAGGCAGTGCATGAACTTGGTGCGTGGGTTGCCGGTGGCTTTCATCAGCTCTTTATTGACCTGATACGGCAGCAGTTGCTGGATACGCTCGGCCCAGGCTTCCACCGGTTCGCCCATCGACACCCAGACGTCGGTGTGGATGAAGTCCACGCCTTTGACCGCCGCTTTCGGGTCTTCGGTGAGGGTGATGCGTGCACCGGATTCTTCCGCGTATTTCTTGCAGCGATCCACCAGATCGTCATGCGGCCACAGGGCTTTTGGCGCGCAGATGCGCACGTCCATGCCGAGTTTGGCACCGACCAGCAGCAGCGAATTGCCCATGTTGTTGCGCGCATCGCCGAGGTAGGCGTAGCTGATTTCGTGGATCGGCTTGTCGGCGTGTTCACGCATGGTCAACACGTCGGCGATCATCTGTGTTGGGTGATATTCATCGGTCAGGCCGTTGAACACCGGCACCCCGGCGAACTTCGCCAGCTCTTCGACAATTTCCTGTTTGAAGCCACGGTACTCGATGGCGTCGTACATGCGACCCAGCACGCGGGCCGTGTCTTTCATGCTTTCCTTGTGGCCGATCTGCGATGAGTTCGGGTCAATGTAGGTGACATTGGCGCCTTGGTCATAGGCCGCCACTTCGAACGCGCAACGGGTGCGGGTCGAGGTTTTTTCGAAGATCAGGGCGATGTTGTTGCCCTTGAGGTGTTGCTGCTCGGTGCCGGTGTATTTCGCGCGTTTCAGGTCGCGGGACAGGTCGAGCAGATAACGCAGCTCGCGCGGGGTGTGGTGTTCCAGGCTGAGCAGGTTACGGTTGTGGATGTTGAACGCCATGATGATTCTCCTTGGATTCGGTAATCGGCCCGGCTGCTACGGGGTGAGTGCGGCCGGGGAGATGGTCGTTTAGTAATCGATTGGGTCGCGGATGATCGGGCAGGTCATGCAGTGGCCGCCGCCGCGACCACGGCCGAGTTCGCCGGCGCTGATGGTGATGACTTCGACGCCTGCCTTGCGCAGCAGGGTGTTGGTGTAGGTGTTGCGGTCATAGCCGATGACCACGCCCGGTTCTACCGCGACCACGTTGTTGCCGTCGTCCCATTGCTCGCGTTCGGCAGCGAAGCTGTTGCCGCCGGTTTCCACCACGCGCAGCTTCGGCAGGTTGAGGGCTTTGGCCACGGTGTCGAGGAAGCTGCCTTCTTCGCGGCGGATGTCGATGCCGCCCTGTTTGCTTTCGTCAGGGCGCAGGGTGAACGCGACGATCTGGTTCACCACTTCCGGGAAAATCGTCACCAGGTCGCGGTCGCAGAAGCTGAACACGGTGTCCAGGTGCATCGCGGCGCGGGACTTCGGCAGGCCGGCGACGATGACTTTCTCCACGGCTTTGTTCTTGAACAGGTTCAGCGCCAGTTGGCCGATGGCCTGTCGGGATGAGCGTTCGCCCATGCCGATCAACACCACGCCGTTGCCGATCGGCATCACGTCGCCGCCTTCCAGCGTCGAGCTGCCGTGGTCCTTGTCCGGATCGCCGTACCAGATCTCGAAATCGGCGTTGGTGAACTGCGGGTGGAATTTGTAGATGGCAGTGGTCAGCAGGGTTTCCTGACGGCGCGCCGGCCAGTACATCGGGTTCAGCGTCACGCCGCCGTAGATCCAGCAAGTGGTGTCGCGGGTGAACTGGGTGTTCGGCAGCGGCGGCAGGATGAAGCTGGAGTGGCCGAGGAAGTCGCGGAACATCTGGATGGTCTTGCCACCAAAGCTGTCCGGCAGATCGTCGGCGGACACGCCACCGATCAGGAATTCGGCGATGTGCCGTGGCTCAAGGCTTTTCAGCCAGGATTTGACTTCGCTGATCAGGCCCAGGCCCACCGAATCGGCAGTGACCTTGCGCTCGAGGATCCAGTCCAGTGCTTCCGGGATGGCGACGATGTCGGTCAGCAGGTTGTGCATTTCCAGCACGTCGATCCCGCGTTCACGCATTTTGGTCACGAAGTCGAAGTGGTCGCGCTTGGCCTGGGCGACCCACAGCACGTCGTCAAACAGCAGTTCGTCGCAGTTGTTCGGGGTCAGCCGCTGGTGGGCCAGACCTGGGGAGCAAACCATGACTTTGCGCAGTTTGCCGGCTTCGGAATGGACGCCGTACTTAACTTTTTCCGTGGTCATTGCAGTGATCCTCCAGAGGTAAAAACTTGGGCAATTACAGGGTCAGGAAGCCGTCGTAGAGACCGTAGGCTGCCACCAGGGCACCGACGACCACCGCGGCGAAAATCAGCTTCTCGACGTTGGTGAAAACCGCTTGTTTGAGTTCGAGCTTGGCCTTGGCGAACAGGATTGCGCCGGGTGCGTAGAGCAGGGCCGAGAGCAGCAGGTACTTCACCCCACCGGCATACAGCAGCCAGACCGCGTAGATCAGGGCGATACCACCGATGATCAGGTCCTTGCGGCGCTCGGCTGCGAAGCCTTCGTAGGTTTCGCCGCGTACCGCGAGCAGCAGGGCGTAGGCCGCCGACCACAGGTACGGCACCAGAATCATCGAAGTGGCGAGGTAGATCAGCGACAGGTAAGTGCTGGCCGAAAACAGGGTGATGATCAGGAACAACTGAACCATCGCGTTGGTCAGCCACAACGCGTTGACCGGTACGTGGTTGGCGTTCTCCTTGCGCAGGAACTCCGGCATGGTGTGGTCTTTGGCGGCGGCGAACATGATCTCCGCACACAGCAGCACCCACGACAGCAGCGCGCCCAGCAGCGAGATGATCAGACCGACGCTGATCAGCACCGCGCCCCAGTGACCGACCACGTGCTCGAGCACGGCAGCCATCGACGGGTTCTGCAGTTTGGCCAGTTCCGGTTGGGTCATGATGCCCAGCGACAGCACGTTGACCAGCACCAGGAACAGCAGCACGGTGATGAAACCGATCACGGTGGCCTTGCCGACGTCGGAGCGTTTTTCCGCCCGGGCCGAGAAGATGCTCGCGCCTTCAATGCCGATGAACACCCACACGGTGACCAGCATCATGTTGCGCACCTGGTTCATCACGCTGCCCAGATCCGGGTTTTTCACGCCCCAGATGTCAGCGGTGAAGATGTCCAGTTTGAAGGCGAAGACCGCGATCAGGACGAACAGCAGCAACGGCACGACCTTGGCGACGGTGGTCACGAGGTTGATGAACGCCGCTTCCTTGATTCCGCGCAGCACCAGGAAATGCACGGCCCACAGCAGCACCGAGGCGCCGATCACGGCGGCCACCGTGTTGCCTTCGCCGAAAACCGGAAAGAAATACCCGAGGGTGCTGAACAACAGAACAAAGTAACCGACGTTACCCAGCCAGGCGCTGATCCAGTAGCCCCAGGCGGACGAGAAACCCATGTAATCGCCGAATCCGGCCTTGGCGTAGGCGTAGACGCCGCCGTCCAGGTCAGGCTTGCGATTGGCGAGGGTTTGAAAGACAAAAGCGAGGGTGAGCATGCCGACAGCGGTGATGGCCCAACCGATCAGCACCGCACCGACGTCGGCGCTGGCGGCCATGTTTTGTGGCAAAGAGAATATCCCGCCACCGATCATTGAACCGACTACCAATGCAACCAGTGCACCGAGTCGTAGTTTTCCGGGAGCTTCAGACATTGCATGACTCCATTGCAGGAGAGAAGAGTTCACAGCGTAGTGCCGTTGTCTGTTCAAACAGCTGACTTAGATCAGTTCATGGCCACATTCCATTGTTAATGAATGACTTATGAAAAGGCTGATGGCATAAAGCTGCTGCCCGAAGAGGCCCATTCCAGAGGCTTGCGGCAGATGTGGTTGGGAATTTCTCCTATTACTTTGGAATTATCACGCTAGTTGGTTTTCAGCTTTTGGCAAATTTTTCACATCTGTTTTCAGTACAGAATCAAATAATCAGGATTCGCGCACAAAAGCGATTAGTCGTGCTATGCGTTAGCGTTGTTGGCTATATATATAAGAGCGGTATTGGCGTTATTCACAGAACGTACTTACTCTTTATCCGTTTAGTTAATACCCAGAAATAGACACACCTTGTGGCGAGGGGATTTATCCCCGATGGGTGGCGTAGCCGCCCCAGATCCATTCAGCGCGGCGTATCAGGCAGAACGAGTTCTCAGGTTTTGGGGCGGCTATGCCACCCATCGGGGATAAATCCCCTCGCTACAGGTATAAACAGGTTTCGAGAACCGTTGTCAGGAAAAGGGAGACAAGAATGTCGCAACCGACGCAAAAGCTGCGCCTTGGTGCGTTGATCGCCCTGGTTGTAGGTTCGATGATTGGCGGGGGAATTTTTTCCCTGCCGCAGAACATGGCGGCGCGCGCCGATGCCGGGGCGATCCTGATCGGCTGGGGAATCACCGCCATCGGCATGCTGACCCTGGCGTTCGTGTTCCAGACCCTCGCCAACCGCAAGCCTGAGCTGGACTCCGGCGTCTACGCCTACGCCAAGGCCGGGTTTGGCGACTACATGGGTTTCTCGTCCGCCTGGGGTTACTGGATCAGCGCCTGGCTGGGCAACGTCGGTTATTTCGTGTTGCTGTTCAGCACGCTCGGTTACTTCTTCCCGGTGTTTGGCCAGGGCAACACGCCGGTCGCCATCGGCTGTGCGTCGGTGCTGTTGTGGGCCGTGCATTTTCTGGTGATGCGCGGGATCAAGGAGGCGGCCTTCATCAATCAGGTGACCACGGTCGCCAAGATCGTGCCGCTGATCATGTTCATCGTGATTGCGGCGGTGGCGTTCAAGGCCGATATCTTTACCCGCGACATCTGGGGCCGCAGCAACCCGAGCTTCGGCGGGGTGATGGATCAGGTGCGCAACATGATGCTGGTGACGGTGTTCGTGTTCATCGGCATCGAGGGCGCCAGCGTGTACTCGGCACGGGCGGAGAAACGCACCGATGTCGGCCGCGCCACGGTGATCGGTTTTCTCGGCGTGCTGGCGCTGCTGGTGCTGGTCAATGTGCTGTCGCTGGGGATCATGAGCCAGCCAGAACTGGCGACCCTGCAAAACCCGTCGCTGGCGGCGGTGCTGGAACACATCGTCGGGCCATGGGGTGCGTTGTTGATCAGCCTTGGTCTGGCGGTGTCGCTGCTCGGCGCGTTGCTGTCGTGGGCGTTGTTGTGCGCCGAAATCCTGTTTGCCACGGCGCGGGACAAGACCATGCCCGCGTTTCTGAAAAAGGAAAACGCCAACCACGTGCCGGTCAATGCGCTGTGGCTGACCAACGTGATGATTCAGATTTTCCTGCTGATCACGCTGTTTTCCGCCGGCACCTACACCAGCCTGATCTACCTCGCCTCGTCGATGATTCTGGTGCCGTACCTGTGGTCGGCGGCGTACGCGGTGTTGCTCAGCGGGCGTGGCGAAACCTATGAACATGCCTCGGCCGAGCGCACCAAGGACCTGCTGATCGGCGGCATAGCGCTGTGCTACGCGCTGTGGCTGTTGTATGCCGGCGGGGTGAAATACCTGCTGCTGTCGGCGCTGCTGTATGCGCCAGGTGTGGTGCTGTTCGCCAAGGCCAAGCATGAGCAGGGCCAGCCATTGTTCACTCATGTCGAGAAGGTGATTTTCACCGGCGTGGTCATTGGTGCGGGGTTGGCGGCATATGGGTTGTACAGCGGGGTGTTGTCGTTGTAGGTGATGTCAGTGCGGGCCTCTTCGCGAGCAGGCTCGCTCCCACATTTGAAATGCGTTCCCCTGTGGGAGCTGGTTTGCCAGCGAAGAGGCCTCCATGGTTTCACCACAGCGGGCGATGTGAACCCAATTCTGTGGCCGGCAACTGCCATTGCAGCGGCGTCCCGCTGATCTTCAGCGGTACCAGCAAGCGATGCGCCGGCCCCCAAGGTGTTTGTTCCAGAAGCGGGTTTTGATCCTGCGCATCTGCAGCCCGCAACGCTTCGCTCGACCCCGGCCCCTGTTCGATCAACAGCTTGGCGGTGCGCGCCAGCGACAAGCGTGCCGAGCCACCTCGACCCGTCTTCAAACGTTGCGTCAACAGCCGGATCGCACTCGCCGCCATCAAATACCCGGTTGCATGGTCCAGCGCCTGCACCGGCAACGGCGTCGGTTGATTCGCGTGCTTCCAGTGCTGCCCGGCCTCGGCGATGCCGCTGCTCATCTGCACCAGACTGTCGAAGCCACGGCGGTTCTGCCACGGGCCGCTCCAGCCGTAGGCGTTGAGGCAGACGTCGATCAGCCCCGGCGCCAGTAGCCGCCGGCGCTCGGAGCCGAAGCCGAGGTGTTCCAGCGCGTCGGCACGGTAGCCGTGCACGAGGATGTCGGCGTCCTTCAGCAGGTTTTCAAACACCACGCGATCTGCCGGTTGCTGCAGATCCAGCCGCGCGCAGCGTTTGCCAAGGGTCATGTCCGGGATAACGCCCGGTTCGTTCCAGGTCGGCGGATCGATGCGCAGCACATTGGCGCCGAGGCCGGCAAGGAAACGGCTGGCAGTGGGGCCGGCAAGCACGCGGGTCAGGTCCAGCACCTTGAGGCCGGCCAGCGGCCGCGCTGCCGAGCCTTGCCAGGCGTTGGTGTGTTCATCCTGCGCATCGAGGAAATGCACCAGCGGTTCGGCATTCACTGCCAGCCCCTGCGGATGCTGCTGCCACTGCGCCCAACTGCGCATTTCGGCGGCGCAGCCGTTGGCGTCGACGACTGCTTGTTCCAGATCGGCACTGCGCCATTGGGCGACGTTCGCTGCCATGGCGGCACGGTCGGCGCAGGCGCCCAGTACGCGTTCGGCGGCGGCGCGGTGATGCGGGGCGTTGGTGTGCAGGCGGATCCAGCCGTCCTCGGTTGCGTAGTCACCGGCCACCGGATCCCACAGCGGCGGAACGTTCCAGCCCATCGGACGCAGCGAAGTGGCGAACCAGAACGAGGCCAGACGTCGATCGACTTCCACCGCGGGCAAGTGCCCGGTCTGTTGCCGGAGCAGTTCGCTGACGGCCTGCCCGGCAGCGCCGATGCTGGCGCAGGCCAGGTCGGTCACGGCGAATGCCGAGGGCAGGGCGCCATGGCCCGTGAACGGAATCGGCGTGTGGGGCAAGCCGAGTGCGGCTTGAATGGACGTGAGTAGATCAGTCATCGAAGGCCCTCCGGGAGAGAGGGCGATGATAGTGCAAAAGAATCTCGGGCCAGATGAAATTCCGGACAACCCACGCTGCCCCCTGTGGGAGCTGGCTTGCCAGCGATGACGGNTGGATCAGTCAGTACATGAGTGACTGACACACCGCAATCGCTGGCAAGCCAGCTCCCACAGGGACGGTGGTGATTATCAGACGCGGAACTGGTCCATCAGCTTCATCTGCTGGCTCGCCAGGGCATTCAACTGACTGCTGATCGCCGCTGATTCAGTCGCCTGCTCGGTCAGCGTTTCAGTCACGGTGCGAATCGCCGAGACGTTGCGGTTGACCTCTTCGGCCACGGCGCTCTGTTGTTCGGCGGCACTGGCGATCTGCAGGTTCATGTCGCTGATCACGGTGACCGCGTCGCTGATCTTGCCCAGCGCGTCCACGGCCTGACGGATCTGCCCGGCGTTGTTGTGTGCCTGGGTCTGGCTCGAATGCATGGTCGCGACCACGCCACGGGTGCCGGTCTGGATGCGCTCGATGACGATGCGGATTTCTTCCACCGAATCCTGAGTGCGCTTGGCCAGGTTGCGCACCTCGTCGGCGACCACTGCGAAACCACGACCGCTTTCCCCGGCGCGGGCCGCTTCGATGGCGGCGTTGAGCGCCAGCAGGTTGGTCTGTTCGGCGATGCTGCGGATCACTTCCAGTACCGAACCGATCTGCTCGCTGTTGACTGCCAGTGCTTCGACCTCGGTCACCGCTTTGCTGACTTCGTCGGCCAGTTGATTGATGTCGCGGGTGCTGCGTTCGATGATCGACATGCCGTCGCGGGCCGACTGATCGGCGCCCTTGGCGGCGTTTGCTGCGTTCGACGCGCTGTTGGCGACGTCGTGGGCGGTGGCGCTCATTTCGTTGGACGCGGTGGCGACCTGATCGATTTCGCGGAACTGCACCTGCATGCCTTCGCTGGTCTGGCGGGCGATTTCCGAGGACTGATCAGCAGTGCCACGCGCTTCGGTGATGCTCTGTTTGATCTGGGCGATGGTCGGTTGCAGCTTGTCGAGGAAGCGGTTGAACCAGTTCACCAGTTCGCCCAGTTCATCCTTCTTGCTGTAGTTCAGGCGCTGGGTCAGATCGCCTTCACCGCTGGCGATGTTCTTCAGCATTTCAGCGACACTGTTGATCGGCCGGGTCACGCCCGAGGCGGTGAGCCAGATCAGCAGCAAACCGATCAGACCCGCGACCACGGCCACCAGCAACGCGCTGACCAAACCGCTTTTCTGCGCATCGTCGAGCACCGCTTGCAGCTTGACCGAGTCGGCCAGCAGCACCTGTTTCGGCAGGTCGATGACCACGCCCCAGGCCCGCGAATTGCCAATCGGATCGACCGGGTACACCGCGCGAATCAGCTCGCCCTGTTCAAGAATCTTCGGCGTACCGCTGCTGACCAGTTGCAGCAGGTCCTTGCCGTCGGCGCCGAGGGTATCGCTGATTTTTTTGCCGACCCTGGTCGCGTCGGAACTGTCGGCGCCGAGTACGCCGCTGCCGGAGACGATCAGCATGTGCCCGGCGTTGTTGAACAGATCGCGCTGGGAGTCCACCGCCGCTGCTTGCAGGGCATCGAGGGCGATATCGACGCCGGCCACGCCGATGGCCTTGCCGTCGACGATCAGCGGCACGGAAATGGTGGTCATCAACATTTCCTTGCCGCCCACGGTGTCGGCGTACGGGTCGAGCAGGCAGGTGCGCTTGTTGTCGCGAGGGCAGGTGTACCAGCTGTTGTAAGGCGTGCCGCTGACGCTGAGGGTGGTCTTGGTCATGTCTTCTTCGACCATGATCGTGTTCAGCGCGGAACCGGCAGCGCGGCTCCAGTAGGTCGCAAAGCGCCCGGCTTCGTTGGACTGGCGCGCGGCATCGTTGACGAACTCGCTGTCCTTGCCGTCGAGGCCGTTGGGTTCGAAAGCGAGCCAGATGCCGAGCACCTTGTCGTTGCGCTCGAACGCGGTTTTCAGGCTCTGGTTCAACTCTTCACGCAGGGCACCGGCGTCCAGCGAACGCTTGGCGGCCATCACCCGCATGTCCTTGATCTGGTCGGCCAGGGCAGTGATCACCGTCAGGCTTTCGCCAAAGGTTTTCTGTACCCGCACCGCTTGCTCGGCTGCCTTGGCCTGCAACAGGTTTTGCACACTGGCGGTGAGCATCTTGCTGCTGGAGTCACTGACCAGATCGTCGTTCTGGTTGGTCTGGTAAATGTTCATGCCGACGATCAGCGCGACCACACCGAGCAGACACAGACCGGAGAGCAGGACGATTTTCAGGCGAATGGAAAGAGAGTCGAACATGGGGCGATCTCGTGAATGAATGAGCAGGTGGCCACGGGATGAACTACCCGGTTCGCCAAATCCATTCAGCGCCATGCATTGCTCATCGGCGCGCAGCGACGGCGCATGAGTTGCTTGCCGACGAACGGTCAGCGCTAAACGTTTGCGCAGGGGAATGTGCTGAAAAGGCGATTAATTACAGGGAAGTTTCAGCCTGATGAACACCGGGGAGCTGCTGGTGATGAGGCTTTGTGGTGAGGGGATTCATCCCCGATGGACTGCGCAGCAGGCCCAAAACCTGACAACCATTTTTAACTGAAACTCTGCGGAG